>JAOPZL010000162.1 GCA_025964175.1 Solirubrobacterales bacterium | reverse complement strand
GCCGTCCGACGATGACGTCCAGGCCACGATGCTGCACCGCTACCAGGACTGGCTCGAGCAGACCCAGGGGCCCTTCGCCTCCTACGCCGAGCTGTGGCAGTGGTCGGTCGACGAGATCGAGCCGTTCTGGGCCTCGATCTGGGACTTCTTCGACGTGCAGGCCTCGGGCCGCTACGAGCGCGTGCTGGGCTCCGGCTCCCACGCCATGCCCGGCGCCGAGTGGTTCCCGGGCGCGCGGCTGAACTACGCCGAGCACGTCTTCCGTGGCACCGACGACGCCGAGGTGGCGATCCGGTGGGCGGGGGAGGGGCGGCCGCTGACGGAGATGACGTGGGCGCAGCTGCGCACGCTGACCGCGCGGATCGCGGCCGGCCTGCGGGCGCTGGGCGTGGAGCCCGGCGATCGGGTGGTCGCCTACCTGCCCAACTCGCCGCACGCCGTCGCCGCGGTGCTGGCCTGCGCGTCGATCGGCGCGGTGTGGTCGTCGTGCTCGCCGGACTTCGGCGCCCGCGCGGTGAGCGACCGCTTCGCCCAGATCGAGCCGAAGGTGCTGCTGGCCGTCGACGGCTACCGCTACGGCGGGCGCGACTACGACCGCCGCGCGATCGTCGGCGGCCTGCGCGCGCAGATGCCGTCGCTGGTGGCGACCGTGCTGCTGCCCTACCTGGACGCCGGCGCGACGCTCGACGGCGCGCTGGACTGGGACGACTTCCTCGGCCCGGAGGGCGCCCGCGGGGCGGACGGCGAGGAGCTCGAGTTCGCGCAGCTCCCGTTCGACCACCCGCTGTGGGTCCTCTACAGCTCGGGCACGACCGGCCTGCCCAAGGCGATCGTCCAGGGCCACGGCGGCATCCTGCTCGAGCAGCTCAAGCACCAGCACCTGCATCTCGACGCGCGTGCCGGCGATCGCGTGTTCTGGTTCACGACGACCGGCTGGATGATGTGGAACTTCCTCGTCGGCGTGCTGCTCACCGACGCCTCGATCGTCCTCTACGACGGCAACCCCGGAACCCCCGATCTCGGCGTGGTGTGGGAGCTGGCCGCCGACGCCGGCATCACGATCCTCGGCGCCAGCGCCGGGTACCTGGCCGCGTGCGAGAAGGCGGGCGTCGTGCCGCGCGACGGCCGCGACCTGAGCGCGCTGCGTGCCGTCGGCTCGACCGGCTCGCCGCTGGCGCCGGAGTCCTACGACTGGGTGTACGACCAGCTCGGGCCCGACCTCTGGCTCTTCTCGACGAGCGGCGGCTCGGACGTCTGCACCGCGTTCGTCGGCGGGGTGCCGACCCTGCCCGTGACCCGCGGCGAGCTCCAGGCCCGCTCGCTGGGCGCGCGCGTGGAGGCCTTCGACCCCGACGGCGAGGAGCTGATCGGCGCGGTCGGCGAGCTCGTCCTGACCGAGCCGCTGCCCTCGATGCCCCTGTCCCTGTGGGGCGACGACGACGGCTCGCGGCTGCGTGACGCCTACTTCGACCACTTCGACGGCGTCTGGCGCCACGGCGACTGGATCGCCATCAGCGAGCGCGGGACCGCGGTCATCAGCGGGCGCAGCGACTCGACCATCAACCGCGACGGCGTGCGCATGGGCACCAGCGAGATCTACCGCTCGGTGCTCGGGCGCGACGAGATCGTCGACGCGCTCGTCGTCGATGTCGACGGCTGGATGCCGCTGTTCGTCGTCCTGCGCGACGGCGCGACCCTCGACGACGCGCTCGTCGGCGCGATCAAGGCCCACGTGCGCGAGGACTGCTCGCCGCGCCACGTGCCCAACGCGATCTACGCGGTGGCCGAGGTCCCGCGCACGCTCTCGGGGAAGGTGCTCGAGGTCCCGGTCAAGCGGATCCTGCAGGGCGCGGCGCCCGAGGTGGCCGCCTCGCGCGACTCGCTGGTCAACCCGGCCGCGTTGGACTGGTTCGTGGACCTCGCCCGCGAGAGAGCCGTCAGCACCCTCCCGTAGCTTCCCGGGCCGATGGACGACGCGCCCGACCCCGACGACTACGAGCAGATCGTCCCGCAGTGGCTCCAGCGCGCGTCGCTGTTCGCCGCGCTGCTGACCGTCCCGTCGGTCATCCTCGACGTCGTCGTCGGGCTGCCGCGTTGGCTCGAGGTGGCCGCGAGGATCCTGAACTGGTCCGTCTGGCTCGTCTTCGCGCTGGTCCTCGTCGTCGTGCTGAAGGACTCGCCGAGCCCGTGGAAGACGATCAAGCACAACCCGGTGCTGCCGCTGATCGTCCTCTTCACCACGCCGTTCGCCCCGGCCGGGCTGCAGATGTTCCGGCTGCTGCGCCTGGGCGCGATGCTCGGCGCCGCCCATCACGCGCGACGGCTGTTCTCCGTCCAGGGCCTGCGGTACGCGGGCCTGGTGCTGCTGCTGGTCATCGTCGGCGGAGGGGCGATCTTCTCCGCCGTCGAGCGCTCGGCCCAGCACATCTCGATCGAGAGCGGCATCTGGTGGGCGATCGTCACCGTGACGACGGTGGGCTACGGCGACATCGTGCCCCACACCGAGGCCGGACGCGGGGTCGCGGTGATCGTGATGATCACCGGGATCGGCACGGCGGCGCTGCTCGTGGGCGCCGCGTCGCAGCGCTTTGTCGAGGGGTCTCCCGAAGACGGCGACCCCGACGACGGCACGGTCAGCCTGGGCGAGCTGCACCGCGAGATCGTCGCGCTGCGGGCCGAGGTGGCGGCCTTGACACATGGGGCCTCGGCGCCCGCCGCGCCGACATCCGCGCCGGGCGCCGTAGCGCGAAAATTCCCGGAAAACGAAGGAACTTGACGCATACCCCCCAAGTGTCGGGAGTCCCTGACACTCGGCACCGAACCGTCGAACCGGTGTCCCGGCAACGAGATCGCGGTGTTGGATCAGTTCAACGCATGACTTCGAAAGCGATTCTCTTCCCCGGACAGGGCAGCCACGAGCCGGGCATGGACGACGGGCTGCGCGGTGACCCGCTCTTCGCGCGGGGCCTCGGCCTGCTCGGCTTCGACCCCTTCGAGCGTCTCCACGAGGGAACGCGCTACCAGCAGCCCGCCCTCTTCCTGACCTCGATCGTGGCCTGGGAGCGCAGCGGCATCGCCGCGCCCGTGGCCGCTGCCGGCCACTCGCTGGGCGAGTACGCCGCGCTCGTCGCCGCCGGCGCGATCGACTTCGACGCTGCCGTCCAGCTCGTCGCCCTGCGCGGCGACGCGATGGCCCGCGCCGGCGAGGCGCAGGCCGGATCGATGATCGCCGTGCTCGGCGAGGACGAGGACGTCGTCCGCTCCGCCGCCTACGAGCACGGGCTCACCATCGCCAACGACAACGCGCCCGGGCAGCTCGTCCTCTCCGGCCCGATCGCCGGGATCGAGGCGGTCGACGCGCTCGAGCTGCGCACCCGCCGCCTGGACGTGTCCGGCGCGTTCCACTCGCCGCTCATGGCGCCCGCCGCGCAGGAGCTCGACGCCGCTCTGGCCCGGGTCGAGATCCGCGAGCCCCGCTTCCCCGTCATCTCCAACGGCACTGCCGCGCCGTTCACCGACGTGCGCGCCGAGCTGGTCGAGAACCTCCTCAGCCCCGTGCGCTGGCGCGAGACCGTCGTGGTCCTGCACGGGATGGGCGTGGAGGAGTTCGCCGAGCTCGGGCCCGGCCGCGTGCTGAGCGGACTGGTCAAGCGGATCCTGCGCGAGGTGCCCGCCTGATGGCCGCCATCGAGGAGCAGGGCGTTCCCGTCGCCGCCACCGCCGCCGAGTCGCTGGCCGCCGCGCCCGCCGTGCCGCCGCTGCGCACCCGCGCCGGGATCTTCGGCATCGGCGCCGCGCTGCCCGCCCACGTCGTGACCAACGCCGACCTCGCCGAGCGCCTGGACACCGACGACGAGTGGATCGTCCGCCGCACCGGCATCCGCGAGCGCCACCACCTCTCCGGCGACGAGCAGCTCGCGCCGCTGGCCGCCGAGGCCTGCCGCCGTGCGCTGGCCGACGCCGGGCGCGACGTCTCCGAGATCGACCGCATCATCGTCACCACGATCACCCCCGACCGCCTGACCCCGGGCCTGGCCCCGATGGTCCACGGTCTCCTGGGCTGCTCATCGCGGACCGCCGCCGTCGACCTCAACGCCGCATGCGCCGGCTTCATCGTCGCGCTCGACGAGGCCGCCGCCCTGGTCGAGAGCGGCCGCGCGCGCGTGGTCCTGGTCTGCGGCGCCGAGGCGCTCTCGCGGGTCACCGACTTCGAGGACCGTGGCACCGCCATCCTGTTCGGCGACGGTGCCGGCGCGGTCGTCGTCTCCGGCGGCGAGCTGGAGACCGGGATCACGAGCATCGTCCACGGCACCGACCCGACCGGCGAGGACGCGCTCTACTCCGAGGTCGCCGACCACGTGCTCGTCCAGAACGGGCAGGTCGTCTACCGCCACGCGGTCCGGCGGATGGTCGGGGCGGTCGGCGACGCGCTCGACGCCGCCGGGATGACCTCCGGCGACATCGACCTGTTCGTCTCCCACCAGGCCAACGCGCGGATCATCGAGACCGTCGCCTCCGAGCTCGGCGTCGAGCTGGAGCGCGTCGTCTTCGACATGGACCGCTGCGGGAACACGTCCTCGGCGACGATCCCGTTGGCGCTGGAGCGGGCCGAGCGCGAGGGTCGCCTCAAGCCGGGATCCCTCGTCGCGCTGGCCGCCTTCGGCGCCGGCTTCGTCTGGTCGGCCGGCCTCGTGCGCTGGAAGGAGGTCCCGAATGCCGGTGCCTGAGAGCAACGTCGCCGTCGTCACCGGCGGGTCCCGCGGCATCGGCGCCGCCATCGTGGAGCGCCTGAGCGCGGAGGGCTGGAACGTCACCGGGCTGGGCTCCAAGGACTGCGACGTGCGCGACACCGGCTCGGTGGACGCCGCGTTCACGCGGATCGAGGAGCAGCACGGCCCGATCTCCGTGCTCGTCAACAACGCGGGCGTCACCCGCGACGGGCTCGCGCTGCGCATGAGCGACGAGGACTGGGACACCGTCCTGGCCACCAACCTCACCGGCGCCTTCCACTGCACCCGCCGCGTGCTGTCGCCCATGATGCGTCAGCGCTTCGGCCGCATCGTCAACATCGCCTCCGTCATCGGCACCGGGATCGGGAACCCGGGGCAGGCCAACTACGCCGCCTCCAAGGCGGGGCTGGTGGGCTACACGAAGACGATCGCCCGGGAGATGGCCCGCAAGGGCATCACCGTCAACGCGGTCGCCCCGGGGTTCGTCGCCACGGACATGACGAAGGACATCGACACCGACGGCCTGTTGGCCGCCATTCCCGCCGGACGCGTCGGCACCCCGCAGGAGGTCGCGCACGCCGTGGCCTTCCTGGCCTCCGAGGAGGCCGCCTACGTCAACGGCATCACGCTCACCGTCGACGGCGCCTTGAGCGCCTGAATCGATCGAAAGGAACCCCTATGGCTGAAACCACCATCCCCACCGAGGATCAGGTCGTCATCCGCATCCGCGAGGAGCTCGCGGCGATCAAGGTGCCCGGCGCCGAGACCGCCGAGCTGTCCACGCAGTGGAGCGACCTCGACGTCGACTCGCTCGACCTCGTCGAGCTCGTCAAGGCGCTCGAGGACGAGTACGGCATCCAGATCCACGACGAGGAGCTGAAGCCGATCAAGGGCGTCGGCGACGCCGTCGCGCTGACCATCCGCCTCACGGGGGCGCAGAGCGCGTGACGGAGGTCGTCGTCACCGGACGCGGCGTCGTGACGTCGCTGGGGGAGGGGGCCGACCTCTTCTTCGACGCGCTGATCGCGCGTCGCAGCGGGATCGCTGACGGCGTCGGCGCCGCCACCGAGTTCGATTCCGAGACGGTGATGACGGCCAAGGAGGCTCGTCGCGCCGATCGCTTCTCGCACTTCGCGATCGCCGCGGCTCAGCAGGCGTGGGACGAGGCGAACCCCGAGGGGATCGATCCCGAGCGGGCCGGCGTGATCGTCGGCACCGGCGTCGGCGGGCTCGGGACGCTCGAGCGCGAGACGCTCGCATGGCTCAAGGAGGGCGATCGGGCCGTCTCGCCGATGTTCGTCCCGATGATGATGCCCAACGCGGCCGCCGGGCTGATCGCGATGAAGTTCGGGCTCCACGGCCCGGGCTTCTCGGTCGCCTCGGCGTGCGCGACGGGCGGTCACGCCATCGGCGAGGCCAAGCGCATGATCGAGCGCGGCGAGGCCGACCTCGTCGTCGCCGGCGGCAGCGAGGCGGCCATCACCAACGTCTGCATGGCCGCCTTCAAGCGCATGGGGGCGATGTCCAAGGAGGGCATCTCGCGCCCGTTCGACCTCAGGCGCGACGGCTTCATCCTCGGTGAGGGCGCCGGCGTCCTGATCCTCGAGAGCGAGGAGCACGCGCGGGCCCGTGGGGCGAAGGTGTACGGGAGGATCGCCGGGTACGGCGCCTCCAACGACGCCTTCCACATCACGATGCCCGACGAGGACGGCAAGGGGGCGATCCGCTCGATGCGGACCGCTCTGGCCGACGCGGGCGCCCAGCCCGGCGACATCGGCTACATCAACGCCCACGGCACGTCCACGCCGTTCAACGACAAGATCGAGACGCTGTCGATCAAGAGCGTCTTCGGGTTCAACGGAGGCGTTCCCCCGGTCAGCTCCACCAAGAGCGCGATCGGTCACCTGCTCGGGGCGGCAGGTGCGGTGGAAGCGGTCATCTCCCTCAGCGCCATCGAGCGCGGGGTGCTGCCGCCGACGCTGAACCTGGAGGAGCCCGACCCCGAGTGCGACCTCGACTACGTGCCCGATGGGCCACGCGAGGCGCCGGGTCTGAAGGCCGTCCTGTCGAACTCCTTCGGGTTCGGCGGACAGAACGCGACCCTCGTCCTGACTGGAGCCTGATTGATCGTGGCCGCCATCGAGCAGCTCGTAGCCGAGACCCCGCTGAGCCGACTGGAAGGACTTGTCGACCCGGGGACCCTCCATCTCATCCGCACCGCCGTCGGTGACGGCGTCGTCGCCGCCTCCGGGCGCGTCGACGGCCGTCCCGTCTTCTGCTGGGCGCAGGACGGCCGCTTCAAGGGCGGCTCCCTGGGCGCGGCGGGCGGCGACACGATCAAGCGCGTGTTCGCGCTGGCCAACCGCGCCGGCGCGCCGGTCGTCTGCTTCCCGGAGTCGGGCGGCGCCCGGGTCCAGGAGGGCGTCGGCGGGCTGACCGCCTACGGCGCGATCTTCCACGCCGAGGCGACCGCCCGCGTGCCCGTGATCACCGTCGTCGCGGGCGCCTGCGCCGGTGGCGCGGCCTACGGCGCCGCGGTCGGCGACCTGACCATCGCGGCCGGGGCCGACGCGAAGATGTTCCTCACCGGCCCGCGCGTGATCCAGGAGATCACCCGCGAGGAGGTCAGCGCGACCGACCTGGGCGGCGTCAAGGTCCACTCGGCCAACGGCGTCATCCACCTCGCCGCCGAGGACGATCAGGAGGCCGCGTCCTACGTGCGCGAGATCCTCTCCTTCCTGCCCGCCCGCCTCGGCGAGGCTCCCCCGATCTCCGCTCCCCGCGGCCCGATCGGCGGGAACCCCGGCGACGTGCTGCCGCCCTCGCCCCGTCAGGTCTACGACGTGCGCGACGTCGCCAGCCGGATCCTCGACGCCGGCGAGCTGCTCGAGCTGTGCCCGCGGTGGGCGCGCAACCTGTTCACCGGCCTGGGCCGGATCGAGGGAATGCCGGTCGGCATCATCGCCAACCAGCCGCGCTACCTCGGCGGGACGCTCGACGTCGCCGCGGCCGAGAAGGGCGCCTGGTTCGTCAACTGGTGCGAGCGGATGTCGCTTCCGCTGGTCGTGCTGGCCGACACCCCGGGCTTCCTCCCGGGCACCGGCCAGGAGCGTGAGGGCGTGATCCGCTACGGCGCCGCTTTCCTTCGCGCCTTCGCACGCGCTACCGTCCCTCGCGTGACCGTCACCCTCCGCCAGGCGTTCGGGGGCGCCCACATCGTGATGAACTCGCGCGATCTGGGTGCCGACCTGACGATGGCGTGGTCGGCGGCGCGCGTCGGCGTCATGGGCGCCCGCCAGGCCGTCGAGATCGTCGGCCGGCGCGAGCTGGCCGCCGGCGCGGACCGCATGGCGCTGGAGACGGCCTACGAGATCGACCAGCTCGACGTGATGGTCACGGCGCGAGCCGGCTTCGTCGACGAGGTCATCGAGCCGCACGAGACGCGCGACCGCATCGCGCAGGCGCTGGGAGCGTTCGTTTGATCCGCGGAGCGAGCCGATGAGCGCAGCCGCGGTCCAGCGGCTCGCCCCGCGTAACGAGACCGAGGCGGCCATCCTCGACGCCGCGCGTGCGGCGATCGCGCAGGAGGGCTACGACCGGTTGACGATGAACGGGCTCGCGCAGCGGGCCTTCGTCAGCCGGACGAACGTCTACTTCTACTTCGCCAACAAGCGGGCGGTCGTCGACCGCCTCGTGCAGCAGGCGTTCGCCGAGATGCTCGTGGCGGGCGCGCCCTACCTGGAAGGCTCCGGCGAGCCGCGCCGCGAGCTGCGCATCGGGCTGGCCCGCGTGGTCGGCGTGGTGAACAACAACGCCCACGTCCTCCTGCTGGCCGGCAAGCTGTCGGGCGCCGAGGACGGGCTGCCGATGGAGTGGCAGCCGTACGTCCGGCGCCTCGTCCGCGCCGCCGAGCGGCGCATCCGCGCCGACCAGATGCGCGGCCGGGCGCCCAACGACATCGACGCGGGCATCGCGTCGCGCGCGCTCATGGCCATGGTCGAGCGCCACATCACCCACGAGGTCATCAACGGCCAGCAGTCGGTGACGGAGTCCGTGCGGACCCTGGCCGAGCTCTGGTACCGCGCCGTGTACCTGTTCCCGCCGGACGCCGCGGCGTCAGCGGACGCCTGAGCTCCTCGGATCCGCGTCGCAACAGAGCGTGGATCTCGTGCCGCTGAGGGGAACAAGATCCACGCGCTGTTGAAGTCGGCGCTACTGCGCTGACGTCGGGAGCGCGGCTTCGCGGACCGGCGCGCCCATCGCGTGGTAGCCGCCGTCGACGTGGATGATCTCCCCGGTGATGGCGCGGGAGCGGTTGGACAGCAGCCACAGGACCGCCTGGGCGACCGGGTCGTTGTCGCGCGTGTCCCACTCGAGCGGGGCGAAGAGGTTCCAGTTGTCGGCGAGCTGCTCGAAGCCCGGGATCGAGCCGGCGGCCATGGTGGCCAGCGGGCCCGCGGAGACGAGGTTCGCGCGGATGCCGCGCGGGCCGAGGTCGCGCGCCAGGTAGCGGTTGACGGACTCCAGCGCGGCCTTCGCCACGCCCATCCAGTCGTAGATCGGCCAGGCGACGGTGGCGTCGAAGTCCAGGCCGACGACCGAGCCGTTGTCGCCCTTCTCCAGGAGCGGCAGCAGCGCGTTGGCCAGCGCCTTGTAGGAGAAGGCGGACGTGCGGAAGGCGATCTCGGCCGACTCGGCCGGGGTGTCGAGGAAGCCGCCGCCGAGCGCGTCGTTGGGGGCGAACGCGATCGCGTGCAGGACGCCGTCCAGCGCGCCCCAGCGCTCGTCGAGCTGCTGGGCGATCGACTCGAGGTGGGCGGGGTCGTTGACGTCGAGCTCGAGCACGTCGGCTTCCTGGGGGAGGCGCTTGGCGATGCGCTGGGTGATGCGCAACCCACGACCGAAGCCCGAGAGGACGACCTCGGCGCCCTCCTTCTGGGCCTCGGCGGCGACGGCGAAGGCGATGGAGCGGTCCGTCAGGACCCCGGTGACGAGGAGGCGGCGGCCTTGGAGCAGGGGCATTGGATCGGCAACCCTACGCGGCCCCGCGGCGCAGCGGCGGCCCGTTCGACGCGGAGGGGCGGAGCGTCGAGCGGCTCGCGCGGACGTTGCCGCGCAAGCTGCGTTTCACACGACGTTGACATTCCGTTCACACGGAGGGCTACCCTGCCGCATGTGTCCCGCTTGACCTCCGCGCTCATCGGCCGCGACGCCACCTACTTCAACCTCTTCGAGGCTGCCGCCACCAACCTTGTCCGGGCGGCGGATCTGCTCGACCAGATGATGGCCGCGTGGCCCGAGCGGCCCGAGCTCGCCCGCGACATCCTCGTGTGCGAGCAGGATGGCGATCGGATCACCCACGACATCGTCAACCGCCTCAACCAGACGTTCGTGACGCCGATCGAGCGCGAGGACATCCTCGAGCTCGCGACGGGGCTGGACGATGTCTGCGACTTCATCGAGGAGGTCTCCGACTACATGGGCCTCTACAAGATCGAGGCGCCGATGGAGCAGGCGCAGCGGCTGGCCCACATCCTCCTGCAGGCGTCGCGGCAGATCTCCGAGGCGATGCCCCTGCTGCGCGACTTCGGCGACCTCGGCCCGCACAGCGCGGAGATCCACCGCCTGGAGAACGACGGCGACCGGGTGGTGCGCGAGGCGATGGCCTCGCTGTTCGACAACGGCATCGACCCGATGGTCGTGATCCGCTGGAAGGACATCTACGAACGTCTCGAGGACGCGATCGACGCGACCGAGCGGGTGGCGAACATCCTCTCGAACATCGTCATCAAGAACGCCTAGCGCCGCGGCTGCACCATGGACGCAGACCTCCTGCTGTACCTCGTCGTCGGCGTCGCGCTCGCCTTCGACTTCACCAACGGGTTCCACGACACCGCCAACGTCGTGGCCACCTCGATCTCCACGCGCGCGCTCCCGCCGCGGGTGGCGATCGCCATCGCCGCGATCCTGAACTTCGTCGGCGCCTTCCTGTCGCTGAAGGTGGCGGCGACGATCGCGTCGGGGATCGTCTCCCCGGGCGCGGTCACCCTGACCGTCATCTTCGCCGGCCTCGTCGGCGCGATCGTCTGGAACCTCGTCACATGGTGGCTGGGGCTGCCGTCCTCGTCCTCGCACGCGCTGATCGGCGGCGTCGTCGGCGCGGTGCTCGTCTCCCACGGCTTTCACGCGGTGATCGGCGAGGGCCTGCTCGGCAAGGTCATCGTCCCCGCGCTGATCGCGCCCCTGCTGGCCTTCGTGGTCGCCGGGATCGGGATCATCGTCGCCTACCGCGCCGTCGGCCGCCAGCGTCCGGGCCCGGTCACGCGCGGGTTCCGCCTGGGCCAGGTCATCTCCGGTGGGCTGCTCGCACTCGCCCACGGCACCAACGACGCGCAGAAGACGATGGGCATCATCACGCTCGCGCTCGTCGCCCACGGCGAGCTCTCGGCCACCAACCCGGAGGTCCCGACCTGGGTGGTCGTCGGGTCGGCCAGCGCCATCGCCCTGGGGACGTACTCCGGCGGCTGGCGCATCATCCGCACCATGGGCAGCCGCATCATCCGCATGGACGCCGCCCAGGGCTTCGTGGCCCAGACCGCCGGCGCCGCGGTGATCCTCGCCGCCACGCACGCCGGCTTCCCGCTCTCGACGACCCACGTCATCAACGGCGCCGTGATGGGCTCCGGCGCCGCCAAGCGCCTCTCGGCGGTGCGCTGGGGGGTGGCGGGCAACATCGCGATCGCCTGGGTCCTGACGCTGCCCGCAGCGGGGCTCACCGGCGCGGCCGTCTACGGCTTCGCCTCGATCTTCGGCAGCGGCTCGACCGGTCCGCTCATCGTCGCGGTGCTGCTCATCGCCGGGCTGATCGGGCTCTCGGTCGCGCGGGTGCGCCAGGCCGCGAACGCGGCGAGCGCCGCCAACGCGGCCACCGCCGCCCCGACGCCGGAGGTGATGGCATGAGCATCCCGCTCGCCGAGATCGTCGACAGCCACGCGATCGTGCAGGTGCTGTGGGTGAGCGCCGCCGCCGGCATCGGCCTGTCGCTCGTCTACTCACTGGCGATCGCCTGCGCCGCCCGCGCCGGTCAGCAGCGTCGTGGCGGGTCGGCCGGGGCCGCGCTGGCGTGGTCGCTGGCCTCCGGCGTGTGCGGCCTGCTGTGCGCCGCCGCGGTCGTCTTCGGCGTCCTGATCATGCTCTCCAAATGATGGGTTTGCCGCCACGGCGGGGCGGGGTATCCCAGCCGCTGTAGAACCACGAGGGGGCTGGTCATTCGGCGATGGTGCCGGCACACCCTTCAGTGGCAGGCGAGTCAGGGCGGAACACCTCTCGCTTGTCCCCGGACGCCCGGCTTGGAGCCGGGCGTTCGTCGTTCTGGGAACGGATTTGGAAGGAGCCTCACGGGGGGCGGCGAACCTGTCCCTCGCAATGAAGCGTGCGGCCACGACCACCGAGAGCCCGCTCCCGTACGAGGGCTCCCGACACCAGACTCTGTCGGCCTACATCCAGGCTCGATTCGACGAGTTCTCGCGATCCCAGAAGGACGTCGCGCAGTACATCGTCGATCACCTGGACGAGGCTGCCTTCCAGACGGCTGAGGAGCTCGCGCGGCGCGCGAACACCTCCAGCTCCACCGTCGTGCGCTTCTCCCAGGCGCTCGGCTTCGAGGGCTTCCCCGAGCTCCAGGGTGCAGCGCGCGAGGAGTACCGGCGCGCGCACGCCCCGGTCGGGCGGGACGGCGGCACGGGAGGGCACGGCGGCGGTTCGGCCGCGCCGCTCTTCTCGCTGGACCAGAGCGAGTTCGAGACCGCCCTGGCCGCCGACCACGTCAACGTGGAGGAGACGGCCCGCAAGTCGTCGCGCTCCGACGTCGAGGCCGCGATCGACCTGATCGCCGGCGCGCCGCGCGTGCTCATCGCCGGCACCGACCAGATGGCCTTCTTCGCCTCCTACATGCGCCACCTGCTGGCGCTGCTGGACCTGCGCGCCGAGATCGTCGCCAGCCCGTCGCAGGAGGCGCTCAGCCGCCTGGCCCGCATCGACGAGGACACGCTCGTCATCGGCCTGTCGGCGGGTCGGCCGCACCCGCTCGTCGTGCGCGCGATGAAGCTCGCGCGCCACCGCAAGGCGCGGACCGTCGCCATCACCGACGCCACGCTGAGCGAGGTCGCCAAGCTCGCTCAGATCCGCCTGTACTACTCGAGCAACTCGCCGGCCTTCGTGCGTTCGCACACCGCGCTGCTGTCGATGATCCAGGCACTGGCATACGGTGTGTACTCCCGGGACGCCGCGCAGTATGCAGACCGCATCAAGGCGTTCCGCCTGAAGTAGACACCGCTCCGGCGGTCCTATAGTGGAGGGTCGTATGCGAGACGATTCGACCTTCCGCCTCAACGTCGGCCTGGCCGAGATGCTCAAGGGCGGCGTCATCATGGACGTCGTCACCCCTGAGCAGGCCAAGATCGCCGAGGACGCCGGCGCCTGCGCCGTCATGGCTCTCGAGCGCGTCCCCTCCGACATCCGACGCGACGGCGGCGTGGCCCGCATGAGCGATCCCGAGATGATCAAGGGGATCCAGGACGTCGTGTCGATCCCGGTCATGGCCAAGGCGCGCATCGGGCACTTCGCCGAGGCGCAGGTCCTCGCGGCGCTCGAGGTCGACTACATCGACGAGTCCGAGGTCCTGACCCCGGCCGACGAGGCCCACCACATCGACAAGTGGGCCTTCAAGATCCCCTTCGTCTGCGGCGCCACCAACCTCGGCGAGGCACTGCGCCGCATCTCCGAGGGCGCGGCGATGATCCGCTCCAAGGGCGAGGCCGGCACCGGCGACATCGTCGAGGCGGTCCGCCACCTGCGCGCGATCACCGGTGAGATCCGCCGGCTGGGCACGCTGGACGAGGCCGAGCTGTTCGTGGCCGCCAAGAACCTGCAGGCGCCGATCGACCTGGTCCGCGCCGTGGCCCAGGACGGCAAGCTCCCGGTGCCGCTCTTCTGCGCCGGCGGCATCGCGACGCCGGCCGACGCCTCGCTGGTCATGCAGCTGGGGGCCGAGGCCGTGTTCGTCGGCTCGGGCATCTTCAAGAGCGAGGACCCGGCGCCGCGCGCACGCGCGATCGTGGAGGCGACGACGCACTTCGCCGACCCGCTGCGCGTCGCCAAGGCCTCCGAGGGCCTCGGCCCGGCCATGGAGAGCCTCGAGGCGCGCAAGCTCGACGAGTCGCAGCTGCTCGCCGGGCGTGGCTGGTAGCACGGCGCCCGAGCCGCAGACGCCTCCCGTGATCGGCGTCGTCGCCCTCCAGGGCGGCTACGCCGCGCACGCGGTGGTCCTGCGCTCGCTCGGCGCGGAGGTGCGCGAGGTGCGCGTCCCCGCCGACCTCGACGGCCTCGACGGCCTCGTCTGGCCCGGCGGCGAGTCGACGACGATGACCCTCGGCGTGGAGCGCGAGGGGCTGGCCGAGCCGCTGCGCGCGCTCGCCGCCTCGGGGACGCCGGTGTTCGGCACCTGCGCGGGCATGATCATGCTCGACCGCTCGCATCTCGGCCTGCTCGACGTCGACTGCCGGCGCAACGCGTTCGGGCGCCAGGTGAACTCCTTCGAGGCCGATCTCCAGTTCCCGGGCATCGACGGCGGACCGGTCCGCGCGGTGTTCATCCGCGCGCCGTGGGTCGCGGACGCGGGAGCCGGCGTGACCGTCCTGGCGTCGGTCGACGGGCATCCCGTCGCCGTCGAGCAGGGCAACCTGCTGGCCGTCTCGTTCCATCCGGAGCTGTCGGCCGACCCGCGCCTGCATGAGCGGTTTCTCGCTGGTGTGCAGGCACGACGCGCGCGGTCATAGGATTCGGACATGGACCGCGCTCCCGGGACGATGGCCCTCCTGGAGGCGATCGTCGCCCACTCGCCGATGGGTCTCGGGTTCTGGGACCTGGAGCTTCGCTTCCGCCACGCGAACCCCGCGCTGCTGCGCCTGGCGGGCGCGCCGAAGCCGGACGCGTGGGTGGGCGTCACGCCGTCTTCGCTGCTCGGCCCGCTGGGCGTCGAGCTCGAGCGGCTGCTGGCCGGCGTGATCGCCACGGAGGAGCCGGTGGTGCAGGCCTCGATCACGGCGGCGACGAGCAGCGACCCGACCGGCTGTCGCGAGTGGGTCGGCGCCTACTACCCGGTCTACGGTGAGGGCCCGACGCTGATCGGCGTCGCCGGCCTGATCCGCGAGTCGCTCGACGAGCGCGGCAGTGGCGCCGACCTGCAGCGGGCACTGCAGGTGGCGATCGTCGCGCGCACCGAGGCCGAGACGGACCGCACCCGCACCGCGTTCGTGGCCGAGGCGGGCGCCCGGATGGCGACGACGATGGACGCCGATCAGGCGCTGCGCCGGCTCGCGCGCGCCGCGGTCCCCGAGGCGGCCGACTGGTGCGCGGTCTCGATGGTCGGGCGCGACGGCCGCCTGGAGACCGTCGCGGTCGCCCACCACGACGCCGACCGCGAGCCGCTGCTGCAGGCGATGACGGCCCGCCGGCCGTTGGGCCTCTCCGACAGCGCCGGGCCGGCGGAGGCGCTGCGCGCGCGACACCCGCTGCTGCGCGAGGTGGTCGACGACGCCGAGCTGGTCGCCGTGGCCGGCGACGATCCCGAGCACCTGCGCCAGATGCGCGAGCTCGGCATCGGCTCCACGCTGATCGTCCCACTGCTCGCCGCCGACCGGCCGCTGGGGACGATCACCTTCGCCTACGCCGAGTCGGGCAGGCGCTACGGCCCGGAGGACGTCGCCATGGCCGAGGCGCTGGCCGCGTGGGCGGCGCTCCACGTCGAGAACGCCCGCCTGTACGCGGAGCGATCACGGATCGCGTCGACGCTGCAGGAGGGGCTGCAGCCGGCGCCGCTCCCCGACGTGCCCGGCCTCGAGCTGGCGGTCCGCTACCGCCCGGCGGGCAACGAGAACGCGGTGGGCGGCGACTTCTACGACGTCTTCGAGCGGCCCGACGGCGGCTGGTCGGCCGTGGTCGGCGACGTGTCGGGCAAGGGCGCCGACGCCGCGGCGCTCACCTCGCTGGCCCGCCACACCTTCTTTGCCGGCGCGCTGCACGGCGGCGACGGCGCGGCCAACCTGCGCCTCGTCAACGAGGCGCTCCTGCGCCGGGCGGGCCCGGAGGGCTTCTGCACCGCGGTGGCGATCGACGTGCGACCACCTGGCGCGGCGGGGGCCGTGAACCTGCGGCTGGCCAACGGCGGCCATCCCGCGCCGCTGCTGCGGCGGGCCGACGGGACGGTCCGGGAGACCGTGGCCAGCGGGACGCTGATCGGCGCCGTGGCCGAGGTCTCGCTGGAGTCCGAGGAGGTCGTGCTCCAGCCCGGAGACGTGCTCCTGGTCTTCACCGATGGCGCGATCGAGCTGCGCGGGGAGGATCCGGCCGACGGCGCGCGGGTCCTGCGCGAGGCGCTGGTCGCCGCGGGCGCGGGCACGGGCCGGGA
>JAOPZL010000153.1 GCA_025964175.1 Solirubrobacterales bacterium | reverse complement strand
GCCCGGCCCCGACGATCGACGGCTCCAAGCGCCCCGGTCCCAACCTCTACACCTCGTCGGTCGTCGCGCTGAAGTCCGACACCGGCAAGCTCGTCTGGTACCACCAGCAGTCGCCGCACGACCTGTGGGGCTACGACGCCTCGTCGCCGGTGATGCTGATCAACACCACCGTCGGGGGGCAGAAGCGCCGCATCGCCGCGCAGGCGAGCAAGGGCGGCTACCTGTTCATGCTCGACGCCACCACGGGCAAGCCGGTGTTCCCGAAGCTGGCGATCACCAAGCAGGCGCACACGAAGCCGACGCGCAAGGGCTCGCTGCAGTGCCCGGGCCCGCTCGGCGGCGTGCAGTACGACCCGATGGCCTACAGCCCGCGGACCAACGCGGCGTACGTGTCGGGCATCGAGTTCTGCTTCATCCTCAAGGTCACGGGCGACGTACAGAACGAGGCGAAGTTCGGCGGCGTGCGCAGCATTCCGTCCGACCAGAAGCCGTACGGCTGGTTCGACGCGGTCGACATGACGACCGGCAAGTTCCTGTGGAAGCGCAAGATGTCGACGCCGATGGGCGCGGGCGCCGCGGTCACCGCTGCGGACCTCGTCTTCACCGTCGACCAGAAGGGCTACATCTACGCGTTCAACGCGAAGACGGGCAAGACCGAGTGGAAGGCCAACCTCGGCCTGGCGGGCGCCGCCGCGCCGGTCGTCTACACGGTCAAGGGCAAGCAGTACATCGGCGTCGCCGTCGGCGGCTCCGGGCTCACGGCTTCCTTCGACTTCGGCCCGGTCGGCTCGCACTTCTTCGTGCTGACGCTGGACGGCAAGAAGATCGTGCCGGCCAAGACCGCGCCGAAGAAGCGCCCCAAGACCGGGAAGTAGTCGGCTGGGGAGGACGAGTCCGAGGAGGGCGGGGCACAGGGCAGGAGATCGCATCGACCGATCGTCCTGCCCCGGCCGCCGCCCTACATCGGGGAGCCGCCGCGTTGCGTCAGTACCACTTGCCCTTCGCGAAGCCGCCGAAGGCGAGCAGACCGACAAGGGCGATGATGACCCCCAGCACAAGGCTCCACACGATCGCGACGATGATCCCGATGATCACGAGGATGCCGCCGAGCCCGATGCCGCCCGTGTTGCCGCCTGTCCGGCCATTCGCTGCCATGCATGCCTCCCAGTTGAGTTCCTGGTCAGCCACTACCCGGTGAGGCCCGCGCGCCAACCCCATCGGTGGAGGCTCGCCGGCGCCGGCGGTCAGCGTGCGAAGCGCGTCAGACCGCGGCGCAGCGCGGTGTAGCTCGGGCGCCGGGAGCCGTCGGCGTTGACGACCCCGGTGTCCATGCGCGTCCGGCAGCCCGTGCCGTACCAGTTGTAGACGTAGGCCCGGTCGATCGAGCGCCGGTACTTCTTCAACAGCGTGAACAGGTAGTTGGTGGCCCGCGCCGCCCGCGTCTGGCTGCACGGGAAGCTCCGGCCGAGCTCGACGATGCCGCCGGTCTCGGTCAGCCAGTAGCGAGGCGCGCGCACATGCCGGCGGACCGCCGTCATGATCGTGCGCAGCCCGCTGGTGCGCTTGCGGTTGACGTCGCCGTAGTTGTGCACGCCGACGAAGCGGGCGCTGCGGCGCAGGTTGCGGGGGAGGGCGCGGTAGAACGCGGCGACGTAGGTCTCGACCTTGCGCTGGTCGAGCACGTCGAGCGCGATGATCCGGCATCCGCGGCAGATCGACCGCATGACCTCGTAGTAGCGGGCGGCCATGGCCGGGTGGTCCCAGGTCGGCTGGCTGGCGTTGTTCGCCTCGTTCCACACGCCCCATTCGCGCACGCCGAGCGGACGCAGGACGCGGATGAGCCGTCCGACGTCGGTGCGGTAGGAGCGCGCGGAGGGCAGGCGAGCCCGCTTGGTGCGCAGGTCGTCGGTGGAGATGTGGACCATCACCGAGATGCCGTCGCGACGCGCCCGCTGGACGTAGGCGACGACTTTGGCCAGCTGCCCGGGACGGCGCGCCGCATTCCAGGGCACGAAGTAGCGCACGTGCTGGATGCCGGCCTGGTGGAAGAGCGGCTCGTCGAACATCTGGACGTTCTGATCGCCGACGCCGACGGCCACGTCGTACCGGGCCTGGCTGGAGCTGGGGAGGGCGAGGATCGCCGCGGCGGCGAGCATCGCGGTGAACAGGAGCGGCGTGAGGGTCCGTCGGAGCATGCGGGTATCAACCGACGACCGGCGTCGATGATGCGGTGGTCGAGTACGACGACTCGGCTGAAGACCGCCGATGAGTTCCGCCGGCCCGCGTCGTCTGTAGTGCATGAGCGACTTCACGAACGCCCCCACGACCATCACGAACATCGGCGTGGCGATGTTCACCGTCACCGACCAGGACGCGGCCCTGGCCTTCTACACCGAGAAGCTCGGCTTCGAGGTGCGCGGCGACACGCGCTACGGCGAGGAGGGCGAGATGCGGTGGGTCGAGGTGGCCCCGCCCGGCTCGTCGGCCCGCCTGGCGCTCAACCCGCCGATGGCCTCCCAGCCGGGCGGCAGCACGATCGGCGTCGAGACGACCGACGTCCTGCGCGAGCACGCGCGCCTGAACGCCATCGGTGGCATCGACCTCGACCCCGAGCCGATGCGCGTGCCGGGCGGACCGCTGATGTTCATGCTGCGCGATCCCGACCGCAACCACATCGTCGTCGTGGAGGCGCCGCCCGCGGGATAGGGCG
>JAOPZL010000140.1 GCA_025964175.1 Solirubrobacterales bacterium | reverse complement strand
GCCGACGCGGTCGAGTCGGGCGACCCGGTGGCCTGACCGGCGCCGCGGGGGCTCGCCGCTCGCCGCGGGCGGCGATCGGCCCCGCGATCAGCGCAGCAGCCGCCGACCCCAGAGGAACGCGTCGCGGCGCCACCGCTCCTCCAGCGAGGAGACGTAGACGCCCTGGGCCGACGCGTGGATCATGAAGCTCGCGCCCAGCGCGATCCCCTCGTGGCGCGCGTAGCCGCGCTCGCCGAAGAACAGCAGGTCGCCGGGACGGATCGCGTCGAAGCGGACGCGGGCCCGCTTGGCGATCCCGTGGGCCTGGTCGTCGGCGGTCCGCCCGCCGATCGGCGTCGCGCCGAACACCCGCCAGGCGAACCCGGAGCAGTCGTAGCCGCCGTGGATCTGGCCGACCGAGACGCCGTCGGTCTCGCCGCCCCAGATGTAGGGCATGCCGATCTTCGACACGGCCAGCCGCAGGGCGCCGCGCTGCGCCCTCGTGTAGCGCGGCAGGACGAAGCGCGAGAACGTGTCGCGCACGGAGCCCGCCTCCCAGCCCGAGAAGCCGGCGATCCGGGCCAGGGAGTAGGCGGCCTCGGCGCGGCTGATCGCCTGCCACGGGTAGACCTCCAGCGCCTCGCCGCGCGGGTAGGGGTGGTTGAAGCGCAGGCTCAGCGCGCGGGCGACGACCTCGGTGCCGAAGTAGGCCGGCGGGTGCAGCCCGCCACGGCGGGCCTGGCCGCGGACCGCGTCGGCGACGTCGGACAGCCCGAGCTGGCGTACGAGCGCGGCGTCGAAGGCGGTGACGCGCACGTTCCCGTGGCCGGGGACGAGCACGCGCTCGGTGCCGGCGGTCAGCGCGAGGGCGTCGCGGGAGGCCCGCAGCTCGTCGTAGGTGAGCGGGCGCTCCCCGTGGAAGCGGCCATCGGACAGCGGTGCGAGCAGGCCCGCGCGCATCACGGTGCGCTGGTCTGCGGCGTCCCAGGTGCGGGCGCCGGCGACGCCGGGAACGGCGAGGACGGCACCGAGGACGGCCAGTACGGCGAGCGCGACACGAGACATGTCCCTGGACATCGACCGGTTCCGGGTTCGCCTTGAACGGGCCGGCTGGATGCCGACCTCACGCCCTCCTACCATGTGAGCAGGAGATGGACACTGTTACCGACCGCGTGAAGACCGACCTCGCCACCGCCCGCAAGGCGGGGGATCGCGGGCGCGTCGGCACGTTGAGCCTCGTGCTCAGCGAGCTGCAGAAGGCGGCGAAGGACGGCGGCGGCGACGAGCTGGCGGTCCTGCGGCGCGAACGCAAGCGCCGCCACGAGTCGGCACGCGCGTTCCGCGACGGCGGCCGGCCCGAGCTCGCGCAGACCGAGGAGGCCGAGGCGCTGCTGATCGAGGCCTACCTGCCCGCGGAGCTGTCGGACGCCGATCTCCACGAGCTCGTCGTCGCCGCCGTCGCCCAGAGCGGCGCCACGTCACCCCGCGACATCGGCATGGTCATGCCGATCGTCATGGGGCAGGTCGCCGGCCGCGCGGACGGACGGCGGGTATCGCAACACGTCAAGGAGGCGCTGACGCAAGGATGAGGCAGCAGATCGAGGTCCCCAACGCGGTCGCCGCCGAGCTGGCCGGAAGCGAAGACAGCGTCCTGCGCGCCCTCGAGGCGCATCTCGACTGCGAGCTGTTCCTGCGCGGCAACGTCATCACGCTCGACGGCGAGGCCGCCGCGGTCCGCCAGGGCGCGGAGGTCGTGCGCGAGATCGTCGAGCTGATCGCCCAGGGCCACGAGATCGCCCCTGGGACGATCTCCGCGGTCACCGGCGCGCTGGACGCGCACGAGTCGCCGGCCCAGATCCTCGAGGACGTCGTCTGGCGCCACCGCTCGACGAAGGTCGCGCCGAAGTCGGTCAACCAGAAGCGCTACGTCGACTCCATCCGCCGCAACACCGTCACGTTCGGCATCGGCCCGGCCGGCACCGGCAAGACGTGGCTGGCCGTCGCCATGGCCGCCGCCGCGCTGCAGCGGCGCGAGGTCAACCGCGTGATCCTGACCCGCCCGGCCGTCGAGGCCGGCGAGCGACTGGGCTTCCTGCCGGGCGACCTGATGGCGAAGATCGACCCCTACCTGCGTCCGCTGTTCGACGCGCTGGCCGACATGCTCGACGCCGAGAAGGTCTCCCAAGCGCTGGAGCGCGGGCAGATCGAGGTCGCGCCGCTGGCCTTCATGCGCGGCCGCACGCTCAACGACTCGTTCATCATCCTCGACGAGGCGCAGAACACCACGCCCGAGCAGATGAAGATGTTCCTGACACGCCTCGGCTTCGGCTCCAAGATGGTCGTGACCGGCGACATCACGCAGGTCGACCTGCCGCGCGAGCACCAGTCCGGGCTCGTCGTCGTCTCCGACATCCTCGACGGGATCGACGGCGTCGAGTTCGTCCGCTTCGGCGGCGCCGACGTCGTGCGCCACAAGCTGGTGCAGCGGATCGTCGAGGCATACGACTCCCACGCGGCGGGCCAGACCGGGCAACTGCGTCGTGCTTGAGGTCGAGGTGATGGGCACGGCCGCGATCGCGCAGGCCGAGGTCGAGCGCCTGGTCGCGATCTCGCTGGCCTCCGCCGGGATCGAGGACGGCCACGTCGCCGTCGAGTTCGTCGACGAGGACCGCATCCACGACCTCAACCGCGAGCACCGCGACAAGGACGAGCCGACCGACGTCCTCTCGTTCCCGATCGACGAGGGCGACGAGCCGATCGGCCCGCGCGAGCTCGGCGACGTCGTCATCTGCCCCGAACACACCGAGGACCTGCGGGAGGCCGTCATCCACGGCACGCTCCACCTCGTCGGCATGGACCACGAGACCGACAACGGCGAGATGCTGGCGCTGCAGCGCGAGCTGATGTCGTGGTGACCCCCGACGCGCAGCCCAAGGCGACGCGCTCGGGCTTCGTCGCGCTCGCCGGCCGCCCGAACGTCGGCAAGTCGACGCTCGTCAACGGCATCGTCGGGCGCAAGGTCGCGATCGTCTCCAACAAGCCGCAGACGACGCGCCGCGCGATCCGCGGCGTCTCGACCGGCGAGGACTGGCAGCTCGTGCTCGTCGACCTCCCGGGCGTGCAGCGTCCCCGCGACGCGCTGACCGAGCGCATGCAGCGCCGCGTCGAGCGCGAGCTGGACGACTCCGACGCCGCGCTGATGGTCCTCAACGGCGAGGAGGGCGTCGGTCCCGGCGACCGCTTCATCGCCGCCTCGCTGAAGAACAGCCGCACGCCGGTGATCATCGCCGTCAACAAGGTCGACCGCCTCGACAAGGGCCAGACGCTCGAGGTGCTGCAGGCCGCGGCCGACCTGGAGATCAGCGACGAGATCTTCCCGATCTCCGCGCGCAAGGGCCACGGGGTGGACGTGCTGACCGCGCGCCTGGCGGAGCTCTTGCCCGAGGGCCCGTTCTTCTACGACGCCGCCGAGGGATCGGACCAGCCGCAGTCGGTGCTGCTCGCCGAGCTCGTCCGCGAGCAGGTCCTCAAGCGCACCTTCCAGGAGGTCCCGCACTCGGTCGAGGCCGTGATCGAGGACATCGAGTGGGAGCGCCAGGACTTCGCCCAGGTCCGCGCGCTGCTCTGGGTGGAGACCGACTCCCAGAAGGGCATCATCATCGGCGCCGGCGGCAAGATGATCAAGGCGATCGGCACCGCCGCCCGCCGCGAGCTCGAGCGTGAGCTCGGGGCCCGCGTGCACCTCGACCTCTCCGTTCGCGTGCGCCGGCAGTGGCGCGCCGACGAGGGTCTGCTGGACCGCCTCGGCATCGAGTAGCGCCCGATCGGCACGCTGCGCGGGGCGCTGCGGTGCCCCCGGCGAGCTACGCCGCGCCAAAAGACGCTCATAGCGGACTTCGGGTCGACAATCTGCTGAGACGACAGATATCACCCCAGGGGTGCCGGGCTACGGTCCTATCGACGTGCCCGACGACCCCGGTCCATCCGGCGATCAGCCCGCGCTCGCCTGGCGGGCGCTGGACGCCGCGGCCAGCGGGATCGCGGTCGCGGACGCCACCCGCAGCGACTTTCCGATCGTCTACGTCAACGAGGCGTTCTCGCGGCTGACCGGCTACGACCCGGAGGAGCTGATCGGGCGGCCCGCGGACGTCCTGCAGGCCGACACGACCGACCGTCGCACGCTCGACGACCTGCGCGCGGCGCTGCGCGTCGGCGCGCCCTGGAACGGGACGCTGGTCAGCCAGCGCAAGGACGGGCGCGCGGTCGCCGACGAGCTCACCGTCACCCCGGTCCACGGGGCCGATGGCACCCGCTCGCACATCGTCGCGGTGCTGCGCGACGCCAGCCGCGAGGCCGCCACGGCCGACGAGCTGGTGGCCACGCGCAGCCGCTACGGCCGCGTGATCGACGATCTCGCCGCCGCGGAGCTGCGCTATCGCGAGCTGGTCGAGCGGATCCCCGCCGTCGTCTACCTCGCCGACTTCGACGAGAGCTTCACCCTGCGCTACGTCAGCCCGCGCATCGAGTCGCTGCTCGGGACGCCGCCCGAGGCGTTCCTCGCCGACCAGTCGCTCTGGAACGCCCACGTCCATCCCGACGACCGCGAGCGGGTGCGCGAGGCCGAGCGCTTCGCGTTCGAGCAGCGCGTCACCCAGGCTCTGGAGTACCGGATGGTCGCCGCGGACGGTCGCGTGGTCTGGGTCACCGACCGCGACGAGATCGTCTGCGACGAGGCCGGACGGCCGCTCTTCACCCAGGGCGTGCTCGTCGACATCACCGCTCAGCGCCGCGCCGAGGAGGGTCTGCGCGAGGAGCGCGACCGCGCGCAGCGCTACCTCGACCTGGCGGGCATGGTCGTCCTGGTGGTCGAGCCCGGCGGCCGCATCGCGCTGCTCAACCGCGCCGGCCACCAGCTCCTGGGCCATCCGGACGGCACCCTGATCGGCCGGGACTGGTTCGACACCTGCGTCCCGGCCCCCGACCGCGACCGCCGCCGCGACGTGCACCGCGAACGACTCGACGGCGAGCGCGAAGCGAGCGTCGGCAACCTCGAGGTCTCCCTGCGCACGGCCGCCGGCAGCGAGCGGATCATCCGCTGGAACCACGCCGTCCTGTCCGACGAGCACGGCCAGGCGATCTCGACGCTGAGCTCCGGGGTGGACGTCACCGATCGCCACCGCGCCGAGCAGCAGATCGCCCACCTCGCCTACCACGACCCGCTCACGGGGCTGCCCAACCGCGCGCTCCTGCGCGAGCACCTCGACCTCTCGCTGGCCCGCGCCAAGCGCAACGGGACCGCGATCGCGCTGCTCTACCTCGATCTCGACGACTTCAAGCTCGTCAACGACTCCCTCGGCCACGCCGCGGGCGACGAGCTGCTGTGCAGCGTGGCCGACGAGCTGCGCCGCCGGGCCCGCGCCAGCGACCTGATCGTCCGCCAGGGCGGCGACGAGTTCCTGCTGCTGCTCTCCGACCTCCAGACGAGCGGTGCCGAGGAGGCGGCCCAGTCCGCGGCCGCTGCGGTGCGCTCCGCGCTGGCCGACCCGTTCCGGATCGCGGGCGCCGAGTTCCACGTCGGCACCTCGATCGGAATCTCGCTCTTCCCGCGCGATGCCGAGGACGCGGAGGCGCTGCTCAAGCACGCCGATGCCGCGATGTACCAGGCCAAGGCGACCGGCCGCAGCGAGGTCGTGGTCTACGCCGACGACCTGCGTCAGCCGATCGAGCGGCTCTCGCTCTCCACCCGGCTGCGGCGCGCGATCTCCAGCGACGAGCTCGTGCTGCACTGGCAGCCGATCGTCTCGCTCGTCGACGGCTCGGTGACCGCCGTCGAGGCCCTCGTGCGCTGGCAGGACCCCGACCGCGGGCTGCTGCCGCCGACGGACTTCGTCCCCTTCGCCGAGGAGACCGGGCTGATCGGACGGCTCGGCTCCTGGGTCGCCGACGCGGTCGCCCGGCAGCGGCTGGCGTGGCGCGCGGCGGGGCTGGACCCGCGCGTGCACCTCAACGTCTCGCCGCGCCAGATGGGGCGGCGCGACTTCGTGCCCGACCTCGTCGGCCGCCTCGCCTCCGGCGGCCTGGACCTCGACGGCGTGACGATCGAGATCACCGAGTCGCTCGCGCTGCGCGACGACGGCAGCGCGGTGCCGCTGCTGACCGAGCTGCGCCAGTCGGGGCTGCGCGTCGCGATCGACGACTTCGGCGCGGGCTGGTCCTCGCTGGGACGGCTGCGCGACCTGCCGGTCCAGGTGGTCAAGATCGATCGCTCGTTCCTGTCCGGCGTCCCCAGCTCGCGGGAGGGCAGCGCGATCGTCCAGGCGATGCTGACGCTCGTCGACGCGCTCGGGCTGGAGGCGATCGCCGAAGGCGTGGAGAACGGCGCCCAGCGCGACTTCCTCACCGCCAACGGCTGCCGCTCCGCCCAGGGCTACCTGCTCGGGCGCCCGATGCCCGTCGAAGAGCTCGATGGGCTGCTGCTGCGAGCCCCCGCCTGAGAGCCCGGGCTCCGGCCCCCCTAGAATCGCCCGATGCTCGACGCCTCACAGATCTCGTTCGACGACCGCGGACTGGTCCCGTGCGTGATCCAGGACTGGCGCACCGGCGAGGTCCTGACCCTGGCCTGGATGAACGACCTCGCGCTGGAGCGCACGCGCGAGACCGGGGAGCTGCACCTCTGGAGCCGCTCCCGCGACGAGCTGTGGCACAAGGGCGCGACGTCGGGCAACACGCAGGCGGTCCGCGGTCTGCGCCTGGACTGCGATGGCGACGCGCTGCTCGCGCTCGTCGAGCCCGCCGGCCCGGCCTGCCACACCGGCGAGCGCACCTGCTTCCACACCGGGGACATGGAGCGGGCGCCGTACGAGGCGCTGCCCGAGCTGGAGCGCACGCTGTCCGCGCGCCGGCTGGACCGCCCCGAGGGCTCCTACGTCGTGACGCTGCTCGATGACGAGCAGCTGCGCGGGGAGAAGGTCCAGGAGGAGGCCGAGGAGGTCGTCCGCGCCGCGCGCGAGGAGACCGACGACCGCGTCGACAACGAGGCCGCCGACGTCCTCTTCCACATGACCGTCCTGCTGTCGGCGCGCGATCGGTCGCTGACCAACGCGTACGAGGTCCTCAATGACCGTCGCCGCTAGTCCCGGGCGGGCCGTCACCCACACCTTCATCGCCGACTGCGAGACGCCGGTCTCGGCGTTCCTGAAGCTGCGCGACGGCGGGCCCGCGTTCCTGCTGGAGTCGGCCGACCAGGGCCAGCGGGTCGGGCGCTGGTCGTTCATCGGCTTCCGGCCGTCGGGGGTCCTGCGCTGGTCGCTGGGCGACCCCGGCGATCCGTACGCGCTGGCCGCCGAGGCCGTCTCGCGCGCCCGGCTGGAGCCGCACCCCGACCTGCCGCCGTTCGCCGGCGGGGCGGTCGGCTACTTCGGCTACGACCTCGTCCGCACCGTCGAGCCGCTGGGCGCGCCCAACCCGGACCCCATCGGGCTGCCCGACATGGCGCTGATGCTGACCGACGCCCTCGTCGCCTTCGACCACCTCAAGCACACGATCACCGTCGTCGCCCGCAACGACGCCTCGGTCATCGACGAGGTGCGCGAGCGGCTCGCGGGGCCCGTCCCGCCGCCGCGCGGCGTCCCGGGCGCCCGGCCCGAGCCGGTGTGGGAGGCCAACATGCCGCGCGAGCAGTTCGAGAGCAACGTCGCGCGGATCGTCGAGTACGTGCACGCCGGCGACGTCTTCCAGGCGGTCCCGTCGCAGCGCTGGAGCGCGCCGATCGACAAGGAGCCGTTCTCGATCTACCGCGGGCTGCGGGCCGTCAACCCGTCGCCGTACATGTACTACCTGGACTTCGGCGACTTCCAGGTCGCGGGCGCCTCGCCCGAGCCGCTGCTGACCGTCACCGGCCGCCACGTCTCGACGCGCCCGATCGCGGGCACCCGGCCGCGCGGCGCCGACCTGGCGCAGGACGAGCGGATCGCCGCCGAGCTGCTGGCCGACGAGAAGGAGCGCTCCGAGCACGTGATGCTCGTCGACCTCGGGCGCAACGACCTCGGGCGCGTGTGCGAGTACGGCAGCGTCAACGTCGACTCGTTCATGAACGTCGAGACCTACTCGCACGTCATGCACATCGTGTCCAACGTGTCCGGCGAGCTGCGCGAGGAGGTCGGGGCGATGGACGCGCTGCGCTCCGTGCTGCCCGCCGGGACCCTGAGCGGCGCGCCGAAGGTTCGCGCGATGCAGATCATCGACGAGATCGAGCCCGTCAAGCGGGGCGGGTACGGTGGCGCGATCGGCTACCTGAGCTACACCGGCGACCTCGACACCTGCATCCACATCCGCACCGCGGTGATCAAGGACGGGATCGTCCACGTGCAGGCCGGCGGCGGCACGGTCGCCGACGCCAAGCCCGCGTACGAGTTCGCCGAGTCCGAGGCGAAGTCCAAGGCGATCAAGAGCGCGATCGCCCTGGCGTGCGCGCAGGAGGACTGGTCATGACGAACGCTCGCGCATGGCGCTCGCGTTCGTCTGGAGAACGCGCCTGGCGGCTCCTTCTCGGGGGTGTCGCGGCATGAGCGCGGTTCGCGTCCTGGTCGTCGACAACTACGACTCGTTCACCTACAACCTCGTCCAGTACCTGGGCGAGCTGGGGGCCGAGCTCGAGGTCGTGCGCAACGACCGCGC
>JAOPZL010000127.1 GCA_025964175.1 Solirubrobacterales bacterium | reverse complement strand
CGCGCGTGGCCGTCGTGGGAGCAGTCGGGCGCGTTCATGGCGCTGGCGCTGCGGCGGATCGCGGCCGAGGACCCGCCCTCACCGCGCATGACCGGCCGCCGCCTCGTGCGCGACTTCCAGGCCAACCTCGCCAACGGGCAGCGGCTGACCATCGACCACACGATCACGTCGACGGTGCTGAAGGAGCTGCGCGAGCAGAACGCCTACAAGACCGGGCTGTTCCTGCGCGGCATCTTCCTCAAGCTCACCGCCCCCGCGCGGCGCATGCGCTGGTGGCTGCGCTCGCGCGGATGAGCGGTCGGGCCCGCCCCGGCTAGCTCGCCGGGGGCGGGGTCGCCGGGGGCACGGGCGGCGACGTCTCGGGGTCGGACGCGGTCCGCTGCCCGGGGTCCTTGAGCGCGGCGCCCGCCGCCTTCGCCTTCTCGCCGAGCGAGCCCTTGCCCTTGGCGATCGTCTTGAGCTCCTCGAGATCGCCCTTCAGGGCCTCGGTCCCGCCCCGCTGGTCGATCAGCTTCTTCGCCTGACCGGAGATGCGCTTGAAGTTCATGGCGGGGAACCTACCCCGGAGACCTCAAGCGCAACTCAGCCTTCAGCTAGCTCACGACCCCGAGCCGGTCAGCCCGGCCGTCAGCACGGCGCGCAGCGGCGTCGGCTCGACGCCGGTGAGGTCGAACACGGCGGTCGTGACCTCGCTGGCCCAACCCTCGCGGGCCGAGGCGCCGAAGGACGCGTAGAGCGCCGCGGCCTCCTCGGGGAGCCCGGCGGCGGCGACGAGCCCCGCGGTGTAGGCGGCGTCGTCGACGTGGACGACCTCGACCGGCGTGCCGCTGATGTCCGCGGTGAGCGCGGCGAGAGCGGCGGCGTCGATCGCCTCGGGCCCGGTGATGTCGTACGTCTGGCCCACGTGCCCGTCGGACGCCAGGACCGCGGCGGCGGCCGCGGCGCAGTCGTCCCGCGTGACGAAGGCGCTCGCGCCGTCTGCGCTGTTGGTGACGAGCTGGCCGCTGGCCGCCGCCTGCACCGCAGTGGGGATCTGGAAGTCGGCGTAGATGTTGTTGCGCAGGAAGGTCCAGTCCAGGCCGGAGTCGCGCAGCGCCTGCTCGGTGGCGCGGTGGTCGGGGGCGACGCCGGCGGGGTTCTCGGCGTCGGGACGAGGCAGCGACGTGTAGGCGATGTGCTTCACGCCCGCGGCGCGCGCGGCCTCGATGGCCTGCCCATGCAGGGCGATGCGCTGCGGCCCGATGACGTCGATGGAGATGAGCAGCAGGCGATCGACGCCGGCCAGCGCCGCGGTCATGCCCGCGATGTCGGAGAAGTCGCCGCGGCGCACGTCGGCACCGCGGGCCGCGAGGTCGTCGAGGGCGGCGGGGTCGCGGGTCAGCAGGACCGGGCGCTCGCCCTTCTCCAGCAGCAGCTCGGCGACGCGGCGGCCGAGGTGGCCGGACGCTCCGGTGACGGCGATGGTGGGCATGGAGGGACCTCCGTTTGAATTCGTATCCAACACGACTACGAATCAACTGTAGCCGATCCGGTTGCGGTTATAGACTGTGTGGCGTGAGCCGCGCGACCAACACCCAGTTCTCCGTGGCGTGCCATGCGCTGAGCCTGCTCTCGTCCCTGCCCGGCGAGCCCGCGAGCTCGGAGCTGGTGGCCGGCAGCGCCGCCGCGAGCCCCGTCTACGTGCGCCGCGTCCTCGGCCTCCTGCGCCGCGCGGGCCTCGTCGCGTCGCGCCCGGGAGCGCACGGCGGCTGGCACCTGACCCGCCCGGCCTGCGAGGTCAGCCTCGGCGACGTGTGGCGCGCCGTCCAGGGCGACGAGCCGGTGCTCGGCCTCCACGCACCGGTCGCCGCGTGCCCGGTCGGCAGCGAGGTCGGTCGGCTCATGGCCGAGGTCGAGCGCCGCACGGCCCGCGCCATCGAGCACGAGCTCGACTCCATGACCGTCGCGGACCTCACCCCCGCGTGCGCCCCGTTCACGGCGGCGATGTTGAGCCCGGCCGCATAGCCGGGCCGCCGCGCTACGCCAGCACCTTCCCCAGGAAGTCCTGGGTGCGCGCGTGCTGCGGGTTGCCCAGCACGGCTTCGGGCGGGCCGGACTCGACGACGACGCCGTCGTCCATGAAGACGACGGTGTCGGCGACCTCGCGGGCGAAGCCCATCTCATGGGTGACGACGAGCATCGTCATCCCGTCGGCGGCCAGGCCCTTGATCACGTCGAGCACCTCGCCGACGAGCTCCGGATCCAGCGCCGAGGTCGGCTCGTCGAACAGCATCAGCTTGGGCTCCATCGCGAGCGCGCGGGCGATCGCGACCCGCTGCTTCTGGCCGCCCGACAGCTGCGACGGGTACACGTGCAGCTTCTCGGCCAGGCCGACGCGCCCGAGCAGCTCGGTCGCCCGCGTGATGGCCTCGCCGCGCTTGGCCCGCTTCACCAGGCACGGCGCCTCGATCACGTTCTGCAGCGCCGTCATGTGGCCGAACAGGTTGAAGTGCTGGAAGACCATCCCGATCTCCGCGCGCTTGCGGGCGACCTCGGACTCCTTCAGCTCGTAGAGCCTGTCGCCCTGCTGGCGGTAGCCGACGAGCTCGCCATCGACCCACAGGCGCCCCGCCTGGATCTTCTCCAGGTGGTTGATGCAGCGCAGGAAGGTCGACTTGCCCGAGCCCGACGGCCCGATCAGGCAGGTGACCTCGCCGGCCTGGACCGTCAGGTCGATGCCCCTGAGCACCTCGAGGCGGCCGAACCGCTTGTGGATGCCCTCGGCCTTGACCATCGGCTGCGTGCTCACGTCATCCCTCCCTCGTGACGCGGAAAGGCGTAGCGCCACACCCGCTGCACCAGCGTCTCACGTTGCGTGCGGCTCGAGCCGCGCCCGAAGCGCCGCTCGAGGAAGTACTGCCCGATCGACAGGATCGTCGTCACCACGAGGTACCAGATCGACACCACGATGAGCAGCGGGATCTGCTGGTAGTTGACCGAGTAGATCAGCTGGGCGGAGTAGAGCAGCTCCGTGTACGCGACGACCGAGACCAGCGACGTGGTCTTCAGCATCGAGATCGTCTCGTTGCCGGTCGGCGGCACGATCACGCGCATGGCCTGGGGCAGGACGATGCGGCGCATGGTCTGCAGCCGCGTCATGCCCAGCGACTGCGCGGCCTCGCCCTGCCCCTCGTCGACCGACAGGATCCCGGCGCGGACGATCTCGGCCATGTAGGCGCCCTCGTTGAGCCCGAGCGCGAGGATCGCGGCGACGAACGGCGTGATGACCGCGTTGGCCCCGAAGTGGAACGCCTCCGGGCCGCCGAACGGGATCCCGATCGAGATCGTCGGGTACAGCGCGGAGATGAAGAACCAGAAGAGGATCTGCACGAGCACCGGCGTGCCCCGCAGGAACCACACGTAGAAGCCGCCGAAGCCCGAGACGAGCGGGTTCGGGGAGAGCCGCATCACGGCGATGAGGACGCCGAGCACGATGCCGATCGCCATCGCGACGACGGTCAGCAGGAGCGTCAGCAGCAGCCCGTGGATGATGCGGTGCGAGAAGAGGTAGTCGCCGACGGTGGACCACCCGAAGCGCGGGTTGGTCACGGCCGAGTGGACGACGATCGCCACGACGAGGGCGATGACGGCGCCCGCCACCCAGCGACCCGGGTGGCGGACGGGAACGGCGGTGATCTCCTCGGAGGAAACGGCGCCCGCGCGATCTCCCGCGGGCGCCGGTGCGGCGGACATCTCGGCTAGGACGTCGCCCCGTTGATCACGGGGTCCGTCAGGGCGCCGTCCTTCACGCCCCACTGATCGAGGATCTTGCCGTACGAGCCGTCGGCCTGGAGGGCCTTGAGGGCCTTCAGGATCGGCTCGGCCAGCCCGCTGCCCTTCGGGATGGCGATGCCGTAGGGCGCCGTGCCGTACGGCGTGCCGGTGATCTTGAACTGCCCGTTGGACTGCTTGACCTGGTAGTCGGCGACCGGCGAGTCGGCCATGCCGATCTGCGCGCGGCCCGACGTGATCGCGAGGTTGGCGCCGTTCTGGTCGGGGAACGTCGACAGGGTCACGGCGGGCTTGCCGGCGGCCTGGCACTTCTTCGTCTGTGCGTTGCCGTCGTCAGCCTGCGTCGTGCCCTTCTCGACGGCGACCTTCTTGCCGCACAGATCGGCGAGCCCGCCGACATCGGTGCCGCCGCTGGCCTTCGTGTAGAAGGAGGTGCCGGCGGTGAAGTAGGTCACGAAGTCGACGGTCTGCTCGCGCTCCTTGGTGTCGGTGAACGACGACATGCCGAGGTCGTACTTCTTGGCCGCGAGGCCGGGGATGATCGCGTCGAACGTGGCGTTCTTGACCTCGACCTCGAGACCGAGCTTGCCGCCCAGCGCCTGGGCCAGATCCGGGTCCATGCCCACGACCGTCTTGCCGTCCTCGCCCACGAACTCCATGGGCGGGTAGCTGGCGTCGCTGGCGACGACGATCGTTCCCTTGGACTTGACGGCGTCGGGGACGGCGATCGTGGCCGCGGCCGTGGTCGACGCCGGCGTGGCGGCCGGCGTGGACGTCGAGGTACCGCTGTCGCTGCTGCTGTCGCTGCTGCCGCAACCGGCCGCCCCGAGGGCAGCGAGGGTGAGGCACGACAGGATCGCAACGGACCGCTTGCGGGTGGGGTTCTGCACGGTGGTTCCCGGGTTTCCTTGTGTGGAGGAGCTGCTGGACCTGCGCCCGGAGCGGGACGACCTTGGCGGTTCTCTCGACTCGACAGGAGCTTGTTATGGCACCTTAGCTGCGAGCTTGCACGGCGGCGCCGCCTCGCCCAGCGCAGGCTTGGAGGCCCGCAGCGCCGGCCGCACATCTCCCCGACGCCATCCGTTCGCCGGGCGTACCGTGTCGGCCATGACCAAGATCGCTCGTTCCGGCAGGGTCCAGGCGAAGCCCGGACAGGGGGACACGCTCGCGGGACTGATGCTGCAGGTCGCCGACTCGCTGCGCGCGACGCCCGGCTGTGAGCTCTACCTGATCAACCAGGCGGCGGATGATGCCGACGTCGTCTGGATCACCGAGCAGTGGTCCGACCAGGAGGCGATGGACGGGGCGCTGGCCGCCGCGCAGTCCGGCGACGCCGGCGAGGACGTCCCCACGCCGGCCGAGGTGATGGCGCTTGCCGTGCCGGGGCAGTGGCAGATGACCGAGCTGAAGCCGCTCGGGGGGATCGGTGTCCCCCAGGCGCCGGGCGGATACAAGCGGGTCAGCCTCGGCGAGGTCGAGGACCTGGCGCCGAAGTTCGGCTTCGGCGAGATTGGCGAGGCGCGCTTCGCCAGCGACGACCTCGGCCTCGGCCCGACCGGGATCAGCCTCCAGCGCCTCAAGCCCGGCATGCGCCAGAGCTTCGGCCATCGCCACCACCGTGCCGAGGAGGTCTACGTCGTCCTGTCGGGCTCGGGACGCGTGAAGATCGCCCACGAGGAGGTCGAGCTGGGAACGCTGGACGCGATCCGCGTCGGCCCGCAGCTCGCGCGCTGCTTCGAGGCCGACGCCGAGGGGATGGAGTTCATCGCGTTCGGGCAGCGCCTGAAGGGCGACGGCGAGGTGCTCCCCGGCTGGTGGGGAGACTAGGCCGCAGCTAGAAGACCCCGTACTCCCGCACGAGCGGGAGCAGCGGGGTCTCGAACAGCAGCGCGAGGAGGCCGTTCTGCACGTCGTCGGACAGGCGACGGGCCGCCCGGAACGAGCGGTTGGCGTCCCCTTCGTCGCGCGTGAGCCCGGCCAGCTCGGCCCGGATCGCGTCGTCGCCGAGCATCCCGATCCAGCGGTCGTAGGCCGACATCGCCCGCACCCCCGCGTCGACGTCGAACTCGAGGAAGACCTCGGCCAGGCGGTCGGTGGCCGGCTGGTCGAGCTGGCGGCGCAGCTCGTCGCCGATCGCGTCGGCGCGCAGGCGGTGGCAGAGCAGCAGCGGCAGCAGCCCGCCGGCGAACAGGACCTTGCGGTTGAGGCGCAGCTTGAGGTTGCGCAGTGCGCCCTTCTCCCCGCCCTCGGCCCGCGACTTGCCGACGAAGTCGACCGTGATCGTGCGCCAGTAGCGGATGACGTCGTTGAGGAAGAAGCGCGGCGGGCGGTGGTCCTTGACGTCGCCCTGCAGGTAGCCGTCCAGGACGCGGTCGCGCGCGGCGCGGTGGGCGTCCTCCCCGGCGGCGGCGACCGACTCGAGCATCAGCAGCATCCGCCGCGTGAGGTTGCGGTTGGTGTCGTCCTCCAGCCCGATCTTCCCGACGAGCTCGGAGGTGAACGCGATGTCGCCGAACAGCCCCGTGGTACCGGGCTTGCGCCCGAGCGCGGCACCGATCGAGTCGCCGGCGGGCTCGACCACCGCGCGCGGCACGCCGTCGACGAGGATCAGCCAGTCGTCGTCGCTGCCGGCGGTCAGCTCGCTGCGTCCCCAGGATCCGAACAGCACCACCGCCGTGTCGGGATCGCGGACGAGCGGGGCCAGTCGCCCGCGGGCGGCCGCGAGCTCGACGCGCGTGCGCTCACGGGCACCGAGCAGGTTGGGGAACCCGTCGGCGCTGCGGGCGGCGAGCTGCTCCAGCGGCGTGGTCACGCCGCGCAGGATCCACCATTGGCGGCGGCGGCGCGGTCCCGCCCTTGCAGATGCTCGGCGTCGCGCCGCTGTGGCGCGCGCCGTGCGGGTCGATCAGCCGTGCAGCAGCGGTGCTTCGAGGATCCACGGCACGTCGCGAGCGCGACGCAGCACCGGAGCCCAGGCGGCCTCGTCGGCGTCGCTGAGCGGCTCGTGGTGGTGGTCATCGTCCAGCGAGGAGACGTGCAGGTGACGCAGCCGCCCGCAGAAGCGGTCCAGCAGGTCGTTGGCCACGTCCAGCCGCGGATCGACCGCGGCGGCGTGGGCGATGTCGAAGCAGAAGCCCGCCTCGGGCAGCGCGGCGAAGAGCGCCTCGAGCTCGTCGGCGGTGCGGCCGGCCGACTTGCGCGGATCCATGTTCTCGACGACGACGCTCGCGCCGAGCCGGCGGTAGGCGGCGACGTCCTCGATCACGTCGGGGTGCACGACGATCGCGTCGACCCCGGCCGGCAGCGTGAGGAGCATCTCGACGAGCTCCGCGTCGCTCGTGCGCAGGTGCTTGGTCGGCGCGTGGACCGACAGGTAGTGGAACGGCAGCGGCGGCGCGTCGGCCAGGAAGGCGAGCAGGCCCGGCAGCTCGTTCTCCGACAGCGCGGCGAGCTCGACGGCGAACGACGAGGTCTCCAGCGCCTGCTCGACCAGCGCGGGCCAGTCGTGGCGCAGGCCCTCCATGTACCCCGTCGACGCGCCGAGCGGGTGGTGCTGGGCGACAGGGCCGCGTTCGAGGAGCTGGAGGGGAACCATCGGGTGTCGGAACCTAGTACCCCGTCCGGACGGTCCCGAGAGTCGTCCCCGCAATTTCGGGACAACTGGTTCTTGCGCCC
>JAOPZL010000103.1 GCA_025964175.1 Solirubrobacterales bacterium | reverse complement strand
CTCGCCGAGTGGGCCGCCGCGCGCGGCTGGGAGCTGCAGGTCGTGCGCCTGGACCAGGGCGAGCGGGTCCCGTTGGGCGAGCTCGGCGCGTTGCAGCGCCTGGTCACGCTGGGCTCCGAGCAGGCGGCCGACGACGAGTCGGTCGCGTGGCAGTCGGCCGAGCGCGAGGCGCTGCGGGCCGCCGACGCCGGCGGGCTGGCGATCCTCGGCATCTGCTTCGGCGGCCAGTCGCTCGCGATCGCGCTGGGCGGCGGTGTGCGGCGGGCGGCGCGGCCGGAGATCGGCTGGGTCTCGATCGGGTCGCGCGCGCCGTCGCTGATCGACGACGGCCCGTGGCTGGAATGGCACCGCGACGAGATCCTCCCGCCGCCCGGCGCGGAGGTGCTGGCCCACAACGAGAGCGGCGTGCAGGCGTGGCGGCTGGGTCGCCACGTGGGCCTGCAGTTCCATCCCGAGGTCGACGAGCAGGTCGTCTCCGCGTGGGCGGCCGACACCCGCGAGGATGCGCTCGTGCCGCGCGACCTCGCCGCCCAGACCCAGCGCCTGATCCCCGATGCGCGTCGTCGGGCGTTCGCGCTGTTCGACGCGCTGCTGGACCCCGGCGTCAGGCCCCCGAGCGAACCACCGGCGGAGCCGACGTGCGGTACTCCACCGGCTCCCGTGTCCCGGTCAGCGCCGAGCGCATGATCGACTCGCAGACCTCGGCGACCCGGTAGCCGTCCTCGAAGTCGGCGCCGTCGGGCCCGATAGAGCCGTCGGTGCGGATCGCGCTCAGCAGGTGGTGCAGCTCGTGGACGAAGGAGTGCTCCCACCCGAGGACGTGTCCCGCCGGCCACCAGTGCTCGACGAACGGGTGCTCGGGCTCGGTGACCAGGACGCGGCGAAAGCCCTGCGCGCCGGCGCCCGGGCGGGAGCCCGGCAGGCACACCTCCAGCTCGTTCATCCGCTCGAGGTCGAAGGCCAGCGATCCCTTCGATCCGTTGACCTCCCAGCTCAGCGCGTTCTTGCGGCCGGTCGCGAAGCGGGATGCCTCCAACGTGCCGACCGCCCCGTTGGCGAACTGCGCGACGGCCTCGAAGGCATCGTCGACGTCCACCGACCCGCCCGGGCGGTCGGTGACGAACGTCCGCGTCAGCCCCGACACCGAGTCGATCTCGCCGACCAGGTAGTGGGCCAGGTCGATGACGTGCGCGCCGAGGTCGCCGAGCGCCCCCGAGCCCGCGCTCTCGCGCTCCAGCCGCCACACCATCGGGTGCGCGGCGTCGGCGATCCACTCCTGCAGGTACCGCCCGCGGAAGTGGTGGATCTCGCCGAGCTCGCCCGCCGCGATCAGCTCGCGGGCGAGCCGAACCGCCGGCAGGAAGCGGTAGTTGAAGGCGCACAGGTGCTTGACGCCCGTCGCCGCGACCCGCTGCCAGATCTCGTAGCTCTCGTCGGCCGAGCGCCCGAGGGGCTTCTCGCAGACGACGTGCATGCCCGCCTCGGCGGCGGCGATGGTCGGCTCGGCGTGGAGGTGGTTGGGACCGCAGTTGTCCAACAGCTGGACGCGCTCGTCGCGCACCAGCTCGCGCCAGTCGGTGGTGTAGGAGTCAAAGCCGTACCGGCGCGCCGCTTCACCGACCGCTGCATCGTCGCGCCCGGCGATGGCGACGAGCTCGGGGCGCAGCGGAGGCGGCCAGGTCATGTACTCCAGCGTGCGGTACGCGTTGACGTGGGCCTTGCCCATGAACGCGTAGCCGAGCATGCCGACGCCGATCGCGGGGATCTCGTCGTCCAGCGGGACCGTCTCCTTCACGACGCCCCCCGGAAGGCTGCGTCGAACGCGACGTCTGACGGCGGGAACGCGGTCCGGCGCACGTGGGCGAGGGCGTCCTGCGCCCCCCAGTCGCGATCCATCCCCGAGTCCTCCCATTCGATCGACAGCGGGCCCGCGTACCCGGTCCGGTTCAACACGCGGATCAGGCCCTCGAGATCGACGTCGCCGTGTCCGGGCGAGACGAACGTCCAGCCGCGCTCGTCGCTGTCGAAGTCGACGTGGGACCCGAGGATCGAGCGGCGGCCGTCCAGCCGCAGCTTGGCGTCCTTGACGTGCACGTGGTAGACGCGGTCGGCGAACTCGGCGACGAACGCCGCCGGGTCGAGGAGCTGCGGGATGAAGTGGCTCGGATCGACGTTGAGGCCGAAGCCGGGACGACGGCCGATCGCCTCCAGCGCGCGGCGCGTGGTGGCGAAGTCGTAGGCGATCTCGGTCGGGTGGACCTCGAGCGCGAAGCGCACGCCCTCGGCGTCGAAGACGTCGATGATCGGACTCCAGCGCTGCGCGAAGTCCTCGTAGCCGCGCGCGATCTGCGCCCAGTCGTTGGGCGGGAACGAGTACAGCTGGTGCCAGATGGCCGAGCCGGTGAACCCGGTGACGACCTCCACGCCGAGCAGCGCCGCGGCTCGCGCCGTGTCGGCCACGCGCTCGGCCGCACGTCGGCGCACGCCCTCCGGCTCGCCGTCCCCCCAGACCTCGGGCGGCAGGACGGCCTGGTGGCGGGCGTCGATCGGGTCGCAGACGGCCTGGCCGACGAGGTGGGCGCTGACCGCCCAGCACCCCAGCCGGTTGCGCTCCAGCAGCTCCCGCAGCTCCTTGGCGTACGTGGGCTCGCTCAGCGCCCGCGGGACGTCGAGGTGATCGCCCCAGGAGGCGAGCTCCAGCCCGTCGAACCCCCACCCGCCGCAGCGCGCGGCGAGGTCGGCGATCGGCACGTCGGCCCACTGGCCGGTGAACAGCGTGACCGGGCGCGTCACGAGCGGATCTCCGCGCCGGCGCGGGCGTGGCAGTCGCGCAGGAAGGCCAGCCCCTCGGAGGCCAGCGTGTCGCCGTCGGGCGCGAGCGGGCGCCACATCGAGACGGCGCGCGCGATCTCCACGATCTCCGGGGTGAACGACTCGATGACGACGTCCTCGTCGTAGCCGATCTCGTCCAGCGCCCGGAAGACGCCGGCGAAGTCGATGTGGCCGCTGCCCGGCGCGCCGCGGTCGTTCTCGCAGGTGTGGACGTGGCGCACGTGGCGCCCGGCGGACCGGATCGCCGCGCCGATGTCGCGCTCCTCGATGTTCATGTGGAACGTGTCGAGCAGCAGGCCGACGTTGTCGGCCCCGATGTCCTCGCACAGCCGCACGCCCTGCTCCACGGTGTTGACGAGGTCGGTCTCGAAGCGGTTGAGCGGCTCGATGGCCAGCGTCACCCCCTGCGCGGCGGCGTAGCCACCCGCGCGGCGCAGGCTCTCCACCGCCCACTCCCACTGCTGCCGGCGCTCGGCCGGCGGCAGCAGGCGCGCCTTGCCCGTCGCCGAGTACATGGGCCCGGCGACGAGCCGCGAGCCGACGCCGTGGGCGATGTCGACGCAGCTGCGCAGGTAGTCGATGCCGGCCTCGCGGACCGCCGGGTCCTCGTGCGAGACGTCGCGGTCGGGCCCGAAGGCGCCGCAGACGAGCACGCCGATCCCCGCGTCGGCGGCAGCCGCGGCCACCGCGTCGGGGCTGACCAGCGCCGGATCCTCGATGCAGATCTCCACGCGGTCGAAGCCGAGCTGGGCGACGCGCCCGAACAGGCTGAGCCGGTCGTCGCCGAACGGCGACGTCCACACGAAGGTGCTGGCTCCGAAGCGCACGGCTCAGACCTCCGCGAGCTCGGACTCGCAGGCGCGGATGTGGGCGATCGCCTGCTCGGTGTAGCGATCGAAGAACGCCTCCTGGCCGCCGGCCGACATGGCCGCGAACGGGTCCGCGAAGGCGGGGAGGAGCTCGAAGCTCAGGTAGCCGTCGTAGCCGACGTCGGCCAGCGCCTGCACGATCGGGCCGAAGTCGAGGTGGCCGCTGCCCGGCGCCGCTCGGTTGGAGTCGGCGAGGTGGACGTGCTGCAGGTGCGGGCCGGCGGCCCGGAACGCCTGCGCGATCGACTCCTCCTCGAGGTTCATGTGGAACGTGTCGCCCTGCACGCCGCCGTTGGCCAGGCCGGTGGCCTGCCACAGGGCCACCGCCTGCTCGAGGCGGTTCATGAAGTAGGTCTCGTAGCGGTTCCAGCACTCCAGCGACAGCGAGACGCCGAGGTCCGCGGCGGTCTCGCCCGCGGCGCGGATGCCCTGCACCGCCCACTCCCACTCCTGCTCCGGGTCGGCCAGCGCCGCCGTCTTCATGCACGCGGTCGGGTGGACGATGATCGTCGGGCAGGACATCTCGCAGGCGAACCGCGCGACGTCCTCGACGTAGCGCACGGCGGCCGCGCGCACGGCGGGGTCGGGATGCACGAGGTCGCGCTCGGGCGTGTAGATCGAGCAGATCGAGCTGACGGCGATGCCGGCGTCGCCCGTCAGCTTGGCGATGCGCCGGGGGTCGTACTGCCCCGGCTCGCCGACGATCTCGATCGCGTCGTAGCCGAAGCGGGCGACGCGCTCGATGGAGTCGGCGATGTCCTCGCCGTGGTACACGAGCGCGTTGTAGGCGTAGCGGAAGCGTCCCATGATGTGGCTCCTAGCTCGCGGGCAGGATCGTGTCGCCCGCGACGGGGTCGAACAGCAGCAGGTCAGACGACGAGAACCACAGCTCGATCGGCTCGCCCGAGCGGGCGCCGCTGGCGGCGTCGAGCTTGGCGACGAACGTCGTCCCGTCGGCGGTGTCGCGGATCTGCGCGATGGTGTCGGCGTCGCCCTCGGCCCAGGCGCGCGCGCCGGCCGTGTTGACGCCGGGAGCGGCGATCGGGAAGTGCACGAGCAGCTCCGATCCCAGCATCTCGACCAGGGCCGGGACGATGGTCATCGACGCGTCGTGCTCGGGCTCGCGCCGATGGTTCAGCCGCTCGGGCCGCAGCCCGACGGCGATCGGCGTCCCCGTCGCGCGCCCGCTCAGCGCCGTCGCGCTGTCGCGCGGGAGGGCGACCGTGGTGCCGCCGAGGCGGACGGCCGGCATCGGGTCCTCCAGCGTGCCCATCGCCAGGTTGATGGCCGGGCTGCCGACGAAGCCGGCCACGAACAGGTTGCACGGGCGGCGGTAGAGCACCTGCGGATCGTCGAACTGCTGCAGGACGCCATCGCGCAGCACGGCGACGCGATCGCCCATCGTCATCGCCTCCACCTGGTCGTGGGTGACGTAGACGCTGGTCACCCCGAGGCGGTCGTGGATCCGGCGGATCTCCGCGCGCATCTCGACGCGCAGGGCGGCGTCGAGGTTGGAGAGCGGCTCGTCCATCAGGAAGGCGACGGGCTCGCGCACGAGCGCCCGGCCCATCGCGACGCGCTGGCGCTGACCGCCCGAGAGCGCCCCGGGCTTGCGCTTCAGCAGGTCCGTGAGCCCGAGCACCTCGGCCGCCCAGCCGACGCGGTCGGCGATGTCGCGCTTGGACATGCGCCGCACGCGCAGGGGATAGGCGAGGTTGTCGTAGACCGTCTTGTGCGGGTAGAGGGCGTAGCTCTGGAAGACCATCGCGAGATCGCGTTCCTGCGGCTCCAGCTCGGTCACCACGCGGTCGCCGATCAGCACGTCGCCCGCCGTCGCGTCCTCGAGGCCGGCCAGGATCCGCAGCGCCGTCGACTTGCCGCAGCCCGAGGGCCCGACGAGGACGACGAACTCGCCCGTCTCGATCTGCAGGTCCAGCTCCCGCAGCGCCACGGTTCCGTCGGGGAAGGCCATCGTCACCGACCGGAACTCGATTCCGGTGGTCGCCGTGGTCGTGGTCATCGTCATTTCACTGCTCCCAGCGTCAGGCCCCGCACGAGGTAGCGCTGCGCGAGCAGCGCGCCGATCCAGACCGGCAGGACGACCAGCGTCCCGGCGGCCATGATGTTGCTCCACTCGACGTTCACCGGCGTGACGTACTCCGTCAGGCCGACCGGCGCGGTGCGGGTGTTGGCGCCGGTGAGGATGTTGGCGAACAGGAACTCGTTCCACGCGAAGATGAACGCCAGCAGCGCCGTCGCCACGATGCCGGGCAGCGCGAGCGGAACGGTGATGCCGAAGAACGAGCGCAGGCGGCCGGCGCCGTCGACGAAGGAGGCCTCCTCGACCTCCTTGGGCACGTCGGCGAAGAAGCCGCGCAGCAGCCAGACGGTCAGCGGCAGGTTCATGTACGTGTAGATGACCACGAGCGACCAGACGCTGCCGGTCAGCCCGATCGTCCGCAGCATCAGGAAGAGCGGGATGATCACGACGATCGGCGGGATGATCCGCAGCGACAGGATCCAGAACGACAGGTGCTGCTGGCCGCGGATCTTGTAGCGGGCCAGCGGGTAGGCGATCCCGGCGCCCAGCAGCAGCGCGGCGATCGTCGACAGGCCGGCCGTGAACAGGCTCGTGCCCAGCGCGCGGGCGAACGAGCCCTCGGTGAAGACGTGGACGAAGTTGTCCATGGTCGGGCTCGCGAAGATCTTCGGCGTGGCCGAGAAGGCGTCGGTGCCGACCTTCAGGGCGGTGCTGATCATCCACAGGATCGGGCCCATGAAGAGCAGCGTCAGCACGAGCGCGACGACCGCGCGGACGGTGGCCATCCGGCGGCGACGACGGCGACGGGCGCCGGTCATGACAGGTCCTCCTTGCGCAGCATCAACCGCAGGAACACGGTGGTGACCACGACGACGAGGATCAGCATCAGCCACGAGAACGCGGCCGCGTAGCCGATGTCGAACGAGCGGAAGCCGGCGTCGTAGATCTGCCACGACAGCGTCTCCGTCTCATCCAGCGGTCCGCCGCGGGTGGTCATGTAGATCAGGTCGTAGACGCGGAAGGCGTCGATGAGCCGCAGCGCGACCGCGACGGCGATCGGGTAGCGCAGCAGCGGGAGGATGTGGTCCCAGAAGATGCGCCACGGCTTGGCGCCGTCGACGCGCGCGGCCTCGAGGATGTCCTCCGGGATGCCCTGCAGCGCGGCGAGCATGATCAGGAACACGAAGGGCGTCCACTGCCACACGTCGATCAGGATCAGCGTGGGCAGCGCCCAGCCGGGCTCGCCCAGGAAGTCGATGCGGGTGAAGCCGAGCTGCTCGACGACGTAGTTCACGATGCCGAACTGGGCGTTCAGCATGAAGCGCCACAGCAGGCCGACCACGACGGGCGCGACGACCATCGGGAGCATCAGCATCGCGCGCAGGATGCGGTCGCCGGGGAAGCGGCGGAAGAAGAGGAGTGCGAGCCCGAGGCCGAGCCCGAGCTGGATGACCACCGACAGCGCGACGTAGCGCACCGTGACCCACACGGAGTGCCAGAAGGCGGGGTCCTTGAGCAGGATGTCGTAGTTGTGCCAGCCGCCCCACTGCTTGCCCAGCGGGTTGTTCAGGTTCCAGCGGTAGAACGACGTGATCAGCGAGTAGACCGTCGGGTAGATCGCGAAGCCGACCAGGAACAACAGCCCGGGCAGCATCGGCGCGAGCAGCAGCCAACGGCGGCGCCGCCGCCCGCCCGACCCCCGAAGGAGCCGGGCGGGAAGCGCCGCGATGCGACGCCGAGGAGGGGCTGTGACAGCCATGGCGGCGCAGAGTCCTCTAGCGGTTGAGCGACGAGTCGACGTCTTGGTCGGCCTGCTTGAGGCCTTCCTCCACGCTCGACCGGCCCAGGGAGATCGACTGCAACGGCGTGCTGACGACCTGCTCCCAGCGCTCCTCGAGCGGGAAGAAGGGCCGCGGCTGGGCCGTCTCCATCGCCTTCTTGACCTCGGGCAGGCGCCGGAACCGCAGCTGATCGGTCCCCTTGACCTTCTCGTCCATCAGCGTGGGGCTGTCGTAGCTGGAGAGCCGCACGGGATCACCGCCGCCGAGCGATGCCTGCACGACGTCGTTCTTCTTGGTCTCCAGCCAGGCCGCGAACTTCTTGGCCTCCGCCTGGTGCTTGGAGTAGTTCGACACCGAGATGACCCACTCGGCGAGGTGCGGGTGGCTGGGCTGCCCGGCGGACGCCGACGGCACCTGCGTGTATGCCCAGTCGCCGACCGTCTTGGAGCTCTTCGGGTCGTCGACGGCGAACGCGCCCCACGACCAGTGCAGCGCGGTGGCGACCTGACCCTGCTGCGCCGCGGCGGTCACCAGGTCGTAGGTGACGCTGTTGGCGCCGGGCGGCATGAACTTGGACATGCCGGCCCACATCGCGGTCGCCTGCTGCCCCTGCGGGGTGTTCAGCGTCGACTGCGTGAAGTCGGCGTTGAACGGCTTGCCGCCGTAGGTGTAGAGGAAGTTCAGCCACGTGTGGACGTTGGCGAACCCCTTCTGCGCCTGGGCGACCCAGCCGTAGACCTTCTTGCCGTTGAAGGTCTTGCCGTTGAAGAACTCGACCTGCTTGCGCCACTCGTCCATCGTCGCCGGCGCCTTCAGCTCATCACCGGTGGACTGCTTGTACTGGGCCATGATCTTCGGGTCCTGGTACAGGTCCCGGCGGTACCACAGCAGCGCCGGGTGGACCGTCTGCGGGATCCCGTAGAGCTTCTCGTTCCAGGTCGCGACCTTGAGCGAGAGCGGGAAGAAGTCCTGGCGGTCGGCCGCGGGGACGACGTCTCCCATGTCGGCGAGGTGACCGGCCCCGGCGAACTCCGGGATCCAGTTGTAGTCGAGGTTGAAGATGTCGAAGCTGGAGTCCTTGGCCGCGAACAGCGTGGCCATCTTCTCGTGGATCGCGTCGCGCGCGATCAGCTGGACGTTGACCTTGACGCCCGTCTCCTTCTCGTACTGCGGGGCCAGCGTGTCCTTGACCACGGTGCCCCACGTCGCGGGCAGGAAGATGGCGTTGAGCTCCACCTTGCCGCCGCCGCTGGTGTTCGCCTGCGCCGGCGTGCTCGTGCTGGGGCTGTCGTTGCTGCTGCCCCCGCAGGCAGCGACGAACATCACCAGGGCGAGGCACGCGATGAGCGTCAGGGCGTTGCGCGCCCTCTTGCGACCCATGAGAACTGTCCCTTCTGGCGTCACTCCGACGCCGTGCCGATCTGGACTTGGACCTTCACAACGGACTTGTCGGACTCGAGGCTCTCGATGGCCTCCATCACGTCTTGCAGCGGCCGCACGGAGTCGACGATCGCGCCCGGGTCGAACCGCCCGCTCGCGATGAGGTCGATGGCCTTGGGCCACGTCTCGTAGGTGCCGGCGTAGGAGCCGACGATCGTCAGCTCCTTCGTGTAGATCTCGAAGGGCTTCACCTCGATCGTCGCGTCGGCCGGTGCCGCGCCGTAGGCCAGCACGCGTCCCCCGCGGCGGACGAGCTCGATCGCCTGCGTGTACGTGCGCGTGGAGCCGACCGCCTCGATGACGACGTCGGGGCCGCGCCCGTCGGTCGCCTCGAGGATCTCGTCGAGGCCGCCGGTCAGCGGGTCGACGGCGATGTCGCCGCCGAGGCGCAGCGCGCGGTCGCGGCGCTGCGCGTCGGGCTCGGAGACGATGATCTGGTGAGCGCCGCGCAGGCGGCTCATCGCCGTGTGGGCGAGGCCCATGGGTCCGGCGCCGATGATCAGGACGCTCTCGGCCACGCCGACGCCGACGCGATCCTGCCCGTGGATCGCGCACGCCAGCGGCTCGATGAAGGCCGCGTGGTCGAACGGCATGGTGGCCGGCAGGCGGTAGACGTTCTGCGCGGGGACGAGCACGTACTCGGCCATCCCGCCGGCGTCGTGCACGCCGAGCTGGCGGACGTTGGGGCAGAAGAGCTTGCTGTTGTGGCGGCAGTACCAGCAGGTGCCGCACGCGATGTTGATGTCGCCGGTGGCGCGGTCGCCCTGCGCGACGTGGGTCACGCCCGCCCCGACCTCGACGACCGTGCCGGCGAACTCGTGGCCGATGATCAGCGGCAGGTTGGGGGCCGGGAAGCGGCCGCGGACGATGTGGGAGTCCGTGCCGCAGATCCCGCAGCGTGCGACCTGGAGCAGCACGGTTCCCGGCCCGGCCGTGGGGCGCGGAACCTCCTCGACGCGGAGGTCATCAGCACCATGGAAGACGGCGGCCTGCATCGTTGCTGTCACGCGTTCTCTCCTCTCTGAACCCGACCGGCGAGGAACCTAGACCGACTTCCGCCGTAATGCAAGCAGAAGTTCGGTCAACTTCTTGATTCTGAGCTGCACATCTGCCAGCGACCGCGCCGAAGCCGTGTTGCAGGAAGCGAAAATGCATGCTTCACTCGTCGGCGTGACGAAGATGGGGCCAGGCCAGCTGCTGCAGCTGATTCGCGGGCGCGGCGCGGTCGGCATGACGCGCGCCGAGCTCGTGGCCGAGACCGGGCTGGGCCGCTCGACCGTGGCGCAGCGCATCGAGACGCTGCTCGCGCACGGGCTCGTCCGCGCCGCCGACGGCGCCTCGACCGGCGGCCGCCCGCCGTCGACGCTGGAGTTCGACCCATCGTGGGGGATCGTCCTGGCCGCCGACGTCGGCGCGACCCACTCGCGGGTGGCGCTCGTGGATCTCGGCGGGGAGCTGCTGGCCGAGAAGCGCGGCGACATCGACGTCGCCTCCGGCCCGGAGACGGTCCTGGACTGGGTGGACGCGCGCTTCCAGGAGCTCCTCGACGAGACCGGGCGGCCCGCCTCCGCGCTGCGGGCGATCGGGATGGGCGTGCCCGGGCCGGTCGAGTTCGCCACCGGTCGTCCGATCAGCCCGCCGATCATGCCCGGGTGGGATCGCTACGCCATCCCCGAGCGGCTGCAGCAGCGCTTCCCCGTGCCCGTCCTCGTCGACAACGACGTCAACATCATGGCGCTCGGCGAGCACTGGACCCGGTGGAGCGAGCGCCGCCACCTGCTCTACGTCAAGGTCGGCACCGGCATCGGCTGCGGCATCGTGGTCCGCGGCGACATCTACCGCGGGGCGCAGGGCGCGGCCGGGGACATCGGCCACATCCGCGTCAGCGGTCGCGAGGACGTCGTGTGCCGCTGCGGCAACGTCGGCTGCCTGGAGGCGGTCGCCGGTGGACGAGCGCTGGCTCGCCAGGCCCAGGAGCTGGGGATGGACGCGGTGACGAGCCTCGACGTCGTCGCGCTCGTGCAGCAGCACGACTCCCGCGCCGTCCGGCTCGTGCGCGATGCCGGGCGCAACCTCGGCGAGGTGCTCGCCGGGC
>JAOPZL010000017.1 GCA_025964175.1 Solirubrobacterales bacterium | reverse complement strand
TGGAAGGCGACAGCCGCGCCCGCGACGCCCAGCGCCGCTTCGTCGTCATCCGCGCCGACGGCACGCCCGTCGCCCACGTGCTGAGCACGACGGCGCTCGACGCCCGGCTGGAGACGGCCAGCGGCCCACCCGCGGCCTGAGCCGCTTCCGGCCCGTGCCCGGCGGGCTTCATGCTCGGCAACCCTCAGACGAGACGACGCTCCGGATCCGTCACGTTCTCAGCCAACGGGCGAAGCTGCGCCGAGGAGCATCGCCGAGACGACGTCGCCCGCGGCCACCGGTCCGTGCGCGGCGTCGAGGACGGCCAGGGCGTTGGTGTCGAGCATCGACGTCAGCGCGTGCGAGTCGGGGGCCGACGTCGGCGTCACCTCCCACCCGCGCTCGGTGGGCCGGGCCTGGCAGCGGACCACGTGCGCCAGGCCCGGCCGCTTGGGCACGTCGCGCGTCATGACCGCCGGGACGACGTCCGCCGCGACGGGCCGGGCCAGCATCGCGGACAGCAGCGGTGCCACGAGGAGGTGGTAGGCGACGATCGCGGAGACCTGGTTGCTGGGCAGGCCGAACACCGGTACGCGCGGCCCGACGGCGGGCGATGTGACGCCGAACCACGTCCGCTGGCCGGGGCGCATCGCGACCTTCCAGAACAGCTCCTCGACACCGACGGCGGCGAGCGCGGGTCGCGACAGGTCGTACGGCCCGTCCGAGAAGCCGCCGCTCACCACCAGCACGTCGGCGTCGACCAGGGCGCGCCGCAGCGTCGCGGTGATGACGTCGAGGTCGTCCGGCGCCGTGGCGATCGTCCCGACGATCGCGCCCTGCGCCTCGATCAGCGCCGGGAGCGTGTGCACGGTCGTGTTCGGCGCCCGGTCCGTGGCCGGCGACAGGGTTCCCACGACGAGCTCGTCACCCGTCGTCACGACGCCGACCCGCGGCCGCCGTGCGCACGGAAGCCGACCGCGGCCGATGAGCGCGCCGACACCGAGCTCGACCGGCCCGAGGCGGGTGCCCCGCCCGAGGAGGTGATCTCCGCAGCGGACGTGGTCGCCGGGCCGGCGAACGTGGTCGCCCCCGTGAACGGCGCCGCTGACCACGATGGCCCCGCCGTCGCGCTGGGTGCGTTCGACCGGGACAACGGCGTCGGCGCCGTCGGGCAGGACCGCGCCGGTGGAGACTGCCAGCGCCTCGTGCGGCTGCACCGTGACAGGCGAGGGATGCCCGGCCCTGGCCTCCCCCACGATGCCCAGCCGGGCCCCATCGCCGGCGAGGCCGGCGCTGCGCACGGCGTACCCGTCCATCGCACACAGGGCGCGCCCCGGAACATCGGCGTCGGCGACCACGTCGCCTGCCAGCACCCGCCCATGGGCGCGAGCGAGCTCGACCAGCTCGACCTCCGGCGCCGGCGCGTGCGCCAGCACGCACGCGAGCGCCGCCTCCAAAGCCATGCCCGGGCTCACACGGACCGCGTCATTGCGCCGTCTTGAACGCGGCGAGCGTCGCGCTGCGGTGGGCGTTGGAGAGCATGATGTTGGGGATGGGCTCCCGGGCGGCCGTCGAGGTGGCGAACACGATGAGATCGGGGCGATGCCCCAGCGTCCGATTCCGAACGATCGTACGCCGCGCGCGAGGTCTGCTCGATCAGTCCGCGCGGCAGGATCGCCGGCGGCGCGGACGCGCCCGCCGGCGCGGCGATCGGCAGCGCACGACGCACGCGGGTGCAGGCACGTGCCGGGCCGGCAGCGGTCCCCAGCGCGCCTCACCGACTTCGATCGCGAGCTCCATGAGGTGCGACTCCAAGGGGTTGTGCATGGCCGCCCAGATCTCCTCGCGCAGCTCGGAGTCCGACAGGCTCTCCAGCCAGCGCAGATCGTCCTCGCGCTGGAGATCCTCGCGGAGCTCGCCGTCGCTGTCGAACCACGCCGGCAGGTCGAGATCGCGCTCGTCGATGGTCCCCGCCTCGCGCCGGATCAGTGCCCTGAAGATGTCGTCCAGGTTCATCGCCTCGCTCCCTTCGTTGGCGGATGACCGATCATTGGACATGGGGCGGACAGATCCCGCGCACAACGACGAAACACCCGCAGGGGCGCGGTTTCATGCGGGAGCGATCTGATGCGGCTGCCGCGTGCGCGGTCTGCGGCGCTGATCCCGCAGACGGCTCACGCGTCCCAGTCGACGCTGACCTCGACGATCCGGCGGTCGCCGCAGCCGATGATGCTGGTGGGCGGGGCGGCGCAGATCATCGCGACGATCTCGTCGAAGCGATCGGCTCCGGGCACCTCGTGCGGGGCGTCGAAACTGCAGCCACTCGTGCCGTTGCACAGCGTGTAGTAGACGAGGTTCGCCTGGCCCCGGACGTAGAGCACCTCACCCGGCGCGAGCGGCGCGTCGATCGACGCCGTGCCGCTGACCCGCTCGCCGCGTGTGCTGTTGGCCTTCACCGCCGGCGAGCTGGCCGGCGTCTTGACATCCGCCACGAGGTCGTAGTCCTGGGACGCGGTGCTCTGCGGCCCGGTCAGCGTGAGCCGCAGGTGTCGCACCGTCGACGGCGCGGGCGGCTGGCTCGGCGGCTGCGGTTGCGGGGGTGCGGGCGGTGGCGGCGTCTGCCAGGCGCCGATGACGGTGTCCGAGCTGCGCGCGACCTTGAGCCCGCACGTGATCACGGCGCGGAAGACGTAGCGGTTGGCCTCGCTGCTGCGCTTGGTGGTGGTGAAGGTCGGTGCGCCGGGGTCACCAGCGGCGATCGGGCGCAGGCGGCGGATGGGGTTGCCGGCCGGGTTCAGCGGCGCGGCGAAGAGGCGCAGACGGCAGCTTGCCGGCAGCCGGCAGCCGGGCGCACCGACGACGAACCGCATCGTCTGCCCCGGGACGGCCGTGATGGGTTGGGTCTCCGCGGAGTCCTGGCCGTTGGGCCCGAGCACCCGCAGCGTCGCGGCGCACCGCGCCTCGGCCCGGTCGGCATCCATCGCCGCGAGCAGGACCGTTGTCAGCAGCGTCGCAGCGCACAGGACGATGCGGGGCGCGCGTCCGCCTCGTGACCGGGGGGTGACAGGCGCACGGGCCGAAATGGGCTGGGCCATGATGACCGCCGTTCGCGTCGGATATCGATGTTGACCGTACACCCGCGGGGGCCATCGCGGCCAGGCCTCGCGAGCCGGATGGTTCGAGCGGAGACCTTGACACGCGGCACGATCGGCGTACCCCCAGTCTCCGTACCACCGGAGGAAGGTGATGTCATGCGCGCAGCCATAGCGACGGTCGTCGTGATCGGCGTGGTCGCGGCGTTTCCGTCGAATACGGTCGCCGCCCAGGGCTCGTGTCAGCCAGGATTCACAACCGCGACGATCAACGGTCGCCACGACTGCCTGCGGCGAGGCTCGATGTGCGACCACACCGCCGATGCGCAGTACCGCCACTACGGATTCCGGTGCACGTCCCGGGGCCCGTACGCCTACTTCCTGACGTAGGCGGGCGCCGCCTCACCATCGCGTAGGGTCCCATCCCTGGGCCACCGCGGCCCTCGCGCCGGAGGTGTGACGTGGTGTACGAGCTGCAGGTGGAGCACCCGACCAGACCGACGGCGCCGACGCACTGCGGCTGGCCCGACAGGGCTGGCAGGTCACCGCGGTCGACATCTCCCGGCGCGTTCCGTTCATCGCACGCCCCGCGCCGCCCAGGCGCGCGCGCTGATCGTCGGCGGCGCATCCCCCAGCCGCCGCCGGCAGCGCTCGCGCAGCTCGGCCACCGCCGCGGTGTCCAGCCCGGACACGTA
>JAOPZL010000098.1 GCA_025964175.1 Solirubrobacterales bacterium | reverse complement strand
GCGATCGTCTACCGGCTGCTGCCACGCCAACAGCCCGACGATGGCGCCCACCATGGCGAGCTTGATCTGGAACGTGCGGTCACTCCACCGCTGGCAGTGTGACGACCGCCTCACACAGGACGAGCGCCGTCACGGCCTCTCCGCGCACACCACCGCGGGCATGGGACGCGACGTCCGCTGCCGACGGATGCCGCCATCTCCACCAGCACGGTCGCGAGCGCACACGACCAGGCCAAGGGTCAGGCGATCTGAGCACCGCCACGGTGCCCAGATCGCCACTGCCGCGCTGGCGGCGGCGGGGTGCTGCGGTCTAGTCGCCCCAGACCTCGTCGGCCGTCTCGACGATGAGGTTCAGCTTGGCCTTCTGCTCGTCGCGGGTGAGGTTGTTGCCGGTCACCGTCGACGAGAAGCCGCACTGCGGCGAGAGGCAGAGCTGATCGAGGTCGACGATCTTGGCCGCCTCGTCGATGCGCCGCTTGAGATCGTCCTTGGACTCCAGGTCGGGCTTCTTCGTGGTGACGAGGCCGAGGACGACGAGCTTGTCGTCGGGGACGAAGCGCAGTGGCTCGAACGTGCCGGAGCGGTCGTCGTCGTACTCGAGGAAGAAGGCGTCGACGTTCAGCGTGTTGAAGAGGGCGTCGGCGACGAAGTCGTAGCCGCCCGAGGCCACCCACGACGACGCGTGGTTCCCGCGGCACAGGTGCGTGGTGATCGTGAGATCGTCGGGACGATCGGCCAGGGCGCGGTTGATCGTCGCGATGTACGTCTCGTGCTGGTGGTCGGGGTCCCCGCCGAGGTCGGCGACGAGCTGGCGCTGCTCGGGGTCGTTGACGTAGGCCAGCGACGTGTCGTCGAGCTGGAGGTAGCGGCAGCCCAGCGCGTACAGGCGGGCGATCTCCTCCTTGTAGGCGTCCGCGAGATCGGCCCAGAACTGGTCGAGGTCGGGGTAGACGGTGCTGTCGATCGCCGAGCGCCCGCCGCGGTAGTGGACCATCGAGGGCGAGGGGATCGTGAGCTTGGGCGTCTGGCCCTCGCCGACGGCGTCGGCCAGGAAGGTGAACGCGTCGCCGAAGATCGTCTTGTCGAGCGTGACCTTGCTGTCGACGTGCGCGGCGGCGGGCGTGAACTCGATGTCGCCCGACTCGTTGTGGAACTGGACCTTGAGGTTCTCGCCCTCGACCTTGGTGACCCCGCCGAGCTGGTAGATGAAGTCCATGTGCCAGGACGCGCGGCGGTACTCGCCATCGGTGGCCGACTGCAGCCCGACCTCGCGCTGCAGGGCGACCACGTCGCGGATCGACTCGTCCTCGACGGTCTTCAGCTGGGCGTCATCGATGCGACCGGCGGCGTGGTCGTCGCGCGCCTGCAGCAGCGCGGGCGGCCGCAGCAGCGACCCGACGTGGTCGGCGCGAAACGGTGAGCGGGTGCGATGGGACATCCTTCTCCTCAGCGATCGGTAGCGTTCGCTCCTGCGGAACAACGGTACGTATAACAGAACATGCCCAGCCAACCTCCTTCTCTCAGCTCCGTCGACAACGCCCTACGGCTCCTGCACGTGCTGGCCCAGCGCCCCGAGGTCGGCGTGGCCGAGGCCGGGCGGCTGCTGGGGGTCGCCCGGTCGACCGCGCACCGGCTGCTCACGACGCTGGTCGTCCACGGCTTCGCCGAGCAGGACCCCGAGACGCGCGTCTACCGCGCGGGTCCGGCGCTGGCGCAGGCGGGCCTGGCGACCATCCGCCGCTTCGATGCCCGGGCGCACGCGCGCCCGTACCTGGAGGCGGTGGCGCGGGTGACCGGCGAGACCGTCCACCTGATCGTGCTGGCCGGCGGCGACTCGCTCTTCCTGGACTCGGTCGAGGGCGGGCAGTCGGTGCGGACCGCGCCGCGCGTCGGCGCGTCGTTCCCCGCCTACTCGACATCCGGCGGGAAGGCGCTGCTCGCCGAGCTGGACGACGACGCTCTGAACGTCCTGTACCCGCACGAGCGGCTGCCCGCCGTGACGGGGGCGACGATCGGCTCGCGAGCGGAGCTGGCGGCGCAGCTCGAGGTCGTGCGCGCCGCGGGGTACGCGCTGAACGAAGGTGAGTCGGACGCGCAGCTGAGCGCGGTGAGCGCGGTCGTGCGGGATGCGACCGGGGTCGCCCGCTTCGCCATCTCCGTGTCCGCGCCGGCCTTCCGGGCCGACGCCGCGACGATGCGCGAGCTGGCCGGCGCGGTGGTCGCGGCGTGCTCGTCGGCGGGCCGGGGGATCCCGGAGGCGCCGGCGGCGTAGCTTGCGCGCCTTCGAACAGAGCGTGGATCTTGTCGCGCTGAGCGGCACAAAATCCACGCGCTGTCGAAAACGAGGCGCCCGGCTCTACCCTCTCAGCGCCGCCGTCTTGAACGCCTCGCCCCGCTCGATGAAGTCCTTGAACCGCCCGTAGCTCGGCGCCGCGGGGGAGAGCAGGACGGTACCGGTGTCCCCGAGGATCTCGCGGGCCAGGGCGACGGCTTCGTCGAGGTCGGCGGCCATGCGGGTCGGAACCTCGGTGCCGCAGCGGGCGACGATCGCGTCGAGCGCGCGCCGGCCGTTGTCGGGCAGGCCGATCACGCCGTGGACGTGGCCGTGGGCGGCGACCGCCTCCGCGAGCGGGCCGAAGTCCTGCCGGCGCCGGTCGTCGCCGCCGACGAGGAGGGCGATCGGCTGGTCGGGGAGCGCCTGGAGCGCGGCTACCGCCGATTCGGGCGTCGTGGAGATCGAGTCGTCGACGAAGGCGACGCCGCCGTCGCGGGCGACGGTCTGGAGCCGATGGGCGAGGGGCTCGAAGCCGGCGATCGCGGCCTGCGGGTCATCCGGCAGCACGCCCGCGGCCTCCGCGGCGGCGAGCGCGGCCGCGACGTTCAGGGCGTTGTGCGCGCCGAGCAGCGCGGTCGCTCCCATCTCGACGACGGCGGCGCCATCGCGGACGACCGCGCCGTCGACGACGTCGAAGCCGCCCGGCACGCCGAACCGGACGCGCCGAGGGCCGGCCGCGCCGCCCTCGCCACCCGCCCCGACCAGCCCCATCAGCCGCGCATCGCGACCGTTGAGGACCTCGACACACGGACCGTGCGCGAGCAGGTTCAGCTTGTCGGCGAAGTAGGCGTCGTCGGTGCCGTGCCAGTCGAGGTGCTCGCGGTAGAGGTTGATCACGACCGCGACGCGCGGGGAGCGAACCAGGTCGGCCGTCTGGTAGCTGGAGAGCTCGACGATCCAGAGGTCGGGCGGATCCGCCGGGCTCAGCACGTCCAGCAGCGGCCGGCCGATGTTGCCGGCCAGCTCGGCGCGGACCCCCGCCGCGACCGCCAGGCGATGCACGAGCGACGCGGTCGTGGACTTGCCCTTCGTCCCGGTCACGCCGACGATCGCCTCGTCGCCGTGCTCGGCGAACCACAGGTTGGTCGCGGTCGTCAGCGAGACGCCGGCATCGCGCACGGCGGCGACGTCCTCGCGGTAGCGCGAGACCCCGGGCGAGCGGACGACGACCTCGCACCCGGCCAGCGCCTGCCACGCGTCGGGGCCGCAGACGAACCGCGCGCCCGGGAACCCCTCACGGGCCGCCGCGTCCGCCGGCGCGTCCGTCGCCACGACCACGCCCGGAGGCCCGCCCAGGGCGCGGAACGTCGCCGCCGCCTCACGGCCGGCGCCCCACAGACCGATGCGCGCGCCGTCAAGCTCCGAGACGCGCATGGACCGCCGGCTGCAGCCGCAGCGGGATCTCGTGGTCCTCGCTCAACGCGAAGACCGCCTCGGGCGTGCCGAAGTCGTCGGGCACCGCGGGCAGCATCCGCTCGCTCGCCGCGCGCACGACCGCGTGGCCGGCCCAGCGGGAGTCGGCGGCGAGCAGGCGGAAGGCCGCGACCGACTCCTCGCGCTCCCCGACGCACTCGAACGGCTTGTCGGCCTCGAACCCGCACAGGGCCAGGAACGCACCGATCTGGCGCTCGTCGTCGAGCAGGTCGGCGCCGAAGATCTCCCGCAGCGCGGCCGGCTGCAGGAACGGCGCGAGGGCGAGCGAGACGAACCGGCACTTGGGGCAGTCGCCGCACCACGTCGACGCGCGACGGCGCTCATCCAGGACGAACGCGGCGTTGCAGCTGGTGAAGACCGCGTGGTAGTCGCTCAGACGGGCGAACGCGCGGGCGATGCCGAGCTCGGAGGAGGAGCGCAGGAGCGAGAAGTAGTCGATCGAGGGCGTCACCTCGTGGGCGAGCAGGTCGCGCAGCGCGCGCTCGAAGCCGATCCCCTTGGACCACTGGTGGTTGACCTCGCGCCCGTGCCACTGCAGGTTGCCCTGGGAGGCCGAGCGCTCGTTGGCGAGCACGACCTCGTCCAGCCCATGCAGCACGGCGGTGGCCAGGGCGATGAGCGAGACGACCGCGGTGACGGGCACGTGGCCGTTCAGCGCGCCCTCGCCGTTGGCCTGCAGCAGCGTGGGGGCGATGGTGCGCCGGGCGATCAGCCGGTCCAGCCCCGAGACCCGGGCGGTCGCGGCGATCGCGCTGGGGTCGCCGACCGAGAAGAGGGTGACCTCGGAGCCGGCGGAGCGCATCGTCTCCAGCGCGACGACCGAGTCCTTGCCGCCGCCCACGAGGACGAGCGGGCGCCCGCTCGGCTCCAGCGCGACCGGGCGGGGCGTGATGGCGGGATCCCCGGTGAAGCGGATGCGCTGCTGGACGTCGATGTCGTTGCGGTAGCCGTACTCGCCCAGACCGCTCACGTACACGTCGCTCAGGAACCGGGCGCGGCGGTCGCTGAGCGGCCCGATCTCGATGTCGCCCGGGGCCGCCGCCTTCCAGTAGGACACGCCGGCGACCTGGTGCAGCAGCTCGAGCACACCCTCCAGCGCCGCGCGGCGGGAGGCGTCCAGCGGGGGCGCGCCGGCCGGCAGCACGATGCGCTCCTCGAACTCGAGCCCGGTGTCGCCCGCGCCGGTCAGGGCGTAGCCGAGCGTCGCGGTGGCCGACGGCTCGTCGAAGCGCCAGCCCGTGAAGCGGAACGTCGTGTAGCGCGACGGGTCGAACAGGCCGGGCGCGGCGGTGGCGGACACGACAACGACGGTAGCGTTCCGCGGGTGAGCGAACCCTCCGACCTGCTCGTCATCGGCGCCGGCGCGATCGGGCTTAGCGCCGCCTGGCGCGCCGCCCAGCGCGGCCTGCGCGTGTGCGTCGTCGAGCGCGACCGCCCGGGTGCGGGCGCCACGCCGGCCGCCGCGGGCCTGCTCGCCCCGACCGATCCCGACGAGTGGCGGGGGGCGCGGGGCGCCTTCAACATCGCCGCGATGGCCGAATGGCCCACGTTCGCCGCCGAGCTCGAGCAGGCCGGCGACGGTCCGATCGCCTACCGCCGCGACGGTGCGCTGCGCATCGCGCTGGACGAGGACGAGCGGGCCGAGCTCGCGCTGGCCGCGGCCGTGCTGGGGGACAACGGCGTCGCCCACGAGCTCGTCGACGCCGGCGGCGTGCACGCCGCCGAGCCGAACGTCCGCGGCGCCGTGGCCGGCCTGATCGTCGACTCCGACGCCCACGTCGACACCGGCCGCCTCATCTCCGGCCTCGCGCGAGCGTGCGCGCGAGCGGGCGTGCGGGTGTGCACGCCCGTGGAGCCGCTCTCCACGCTGCGCGACCACGACGGAGCGATCGAGGGCGTGCGGCTCTCCGACGGGACCGAGGAGCGCGCGACGCTGACCCTGCTCGCCTCCGGCGCCTGGTCGGCCGAGGCGACGTGGCTGCCCGAGGAGGTGCGCCCCGACGTGCGGCCGGTCGCCGGCGAGTTCGTCGCGCTCCAGGGTGATCCGGACGCGCCGCTCGTCCGTCGCGCGATCCGCGGCCGCCACGGGTCGGTCGCCCCCCGTGAGGGCGGCGTGCTGTGGGTCGGGACCACGGTGCGCGACGCCGGCTACGTCACGGCGCCGTCGGCCGGCGGGATCCACGCGATCCTCGATCGGTGGACGAGGCTCGTCCCGGCGATCGCCGAGCTCGGGATCATCCGCATCGGCCACGGCCTGCGCCCGGTCAGCCCGGACGGCATGCCCTACGTCGGCGCCTCGTCGATCCCCGGCCTCGCGCTGGCCACCGGCCATGGCCGCGAAGGGATCATCCACGCCCCGCTCACCGGCGAGGCGATCGCCGCCCTGGCGGCGGGGGAGGAGCTTCCGCCGCTGCTTGCCCCGTTCGCGCCCGGTCGGCGCACCGCTGACCGCGAGAGGCCGGGCCTGTGAGGGAGTGCCCGCTACCCTTTTCGGGCACCCTTCTCCCGAAACCGGATCAGGTATGACCCAGCCCGTCGGCAGCACCGAGAACCCCCTGCGCGTCGCCATCGTCGGCTCTGGCCCCGCCGGCTTCTACGCGGCGGGCCAGCTGCTGTCGGCCGCCGACTCGGCCGTCGAGGTCGACATGTTCGATCGCCTCGCGACCCCGTGGGGGCTGGTGCGCGCCGGTGTCGCGCCCGACCATCCGAAGATCAAGTCGGTCACGCGCGTGTACGAGAAGACCGCGCGCAAGGACGGCTTCCGCTTCCACGGCAACGTCGAGATCGGGACCGATCTCACCCACGAGGAGCTCGCGGCGTCCTTCCACGCGGTGCTCTACGCCGTCGGTGCGGCGACCGATCGCAAGCTCGGCATCCCCGGCGAGGAGCTGCCGGGTTCGCGGGCGGCGACGGAGTTCGTGGCCTGGTACAACGGCCATCCCGACTACGCCGACCACGACTTCGACCTCAGCGTGGACCGCGCTGTCGTGGTGGGCAACGGCAACGTCGCCCTGGATGTCGCGCGGATGCTCGCGCTGGACGTCGAGGAGCTCAACGTCACCGACACCGCAGATCACGCCATCGAGCAGCTGCGCCACTCCAAGGAGCGCGAGATCGTCGTGCTCGGCCGGCGCGGTCCGGCCCAGGCCGCCTACACCAACCCCGAGCTGCGCGAGTTGGCCGAGCTCGCCGAGGCCGACGTGATCGTCGATCCGGCCGACGTCGTCCTCGACCCGGCCAGCCGCGCGTTCATCGAGTCCGACGCCGCCGACGCGACCTCCAAGAAGAACGTCGAGATCATCACGTCCTACGCGCAGCTGAAGCCGCAGGGCAAGCGCAAGCGGATCGTCCTGCGCTTCCTGGCCTCGCCGGTGGAGATCGTCGGCGACGGCAAGGTGCAGGGCGTGCGGATCGTCCACACCGAGCTCGTCGACGCCGGTGGC
>JAOPZL010000077.1 GCA_025964175.1 Solirubrobacterales bacterium | reverse complement strand
GCGCGCATCCACGGCCGCCGTGCGGCGGCGTCGCTCGGCCACGTCGATGCTCACCGAGATCTCGGCCAGCGCCAGCACCGCGCCCGCGACCATGGCCGCCGAGCCGGCCAGGGCGACCCACGCGCCGACCGCGCGGGCGTTGCCCGAGGCCGCGGGCGGCGGATCGATGATCTGGGCCAGGACGACGAACGCGACGATCCCGCAGATCCAGGCCAGGCGCTGCGAGCCGTCGCCGGAGACCGCCTCGGTCGCGATGACCACCAGCGCCCCGACGGCGAGCGCGGCGAGCAGCCAGTCGGCCAGCTCGAAGACGTGCCAGGCGGTGAGGCCCGGCTCATACCAGTCGAGGAACAGGCTGATGAGGACAGCGACCGCGCCGATGCCCACCAGGCCGGTGCTGAGGTCGAAGTTGCGCCGCAAGGGGGCCTCCCGGAAGGTCTGGAGCGGAGCGGTCAGTCTAGATGGCTAGGTGCCGCGGACGACGGCCCCGGATTCGGGGTCGACGGTGGCGGGCGCCGGCTCGGTCGCCACGCGCACGGTGAACGACCCGGCGGGACGCCGACCACCGGCGGTGCGGGCGCTGAACTTCCCGGTCAGGCCGGCGTCGACCGCCCACTTGACCGTGTGCGTCCCGGGCACGGCCGGCATCAGCTTCAGCGTGAACCGCTTGGAGTGCCCGACGTCGAGCTTGCCCAGCGACCAGGTGGAGTTGTACGCGGTGGTCGCGTTGCCCGGCTGGTGCAGGACGATCCACACCGGCTGCTCCTGATCGGCCAGCGACGCCTGCTCGTTGCGGTCGGAGATGCCCTGCAGCGAGACGGTCAGATCGGGCACCGTCTGCCTGCCGTCGTTGCGCACGTCGATGCGCATCGTGGCGGGCGACGAGATCGACTGATCGCCGGGGAACGAGGTGGACACGATCTTCACCTGATAGCTGCCGCTCTTCTGGCCGGCGTCCTGGCGTTCGCCGCCGCCGCAGCCCGCGAGAACGCCGAGCGGTACGCAGCACACCAGGAAACCGACTGTCAGGCTGAGTGCCCTCCTCACGGCGCGGCACGCTACCACCGGGCCATGCCGCCTGCGCCGGCCGCCGGGCGGGTGCCGCAAGTCTGCGTCCTGCGCCGCGTTGCAGGAAATCGATGTGCGGTTGCGGTTTGGCAGCGATCCGGTCGAGTGCATACGATCCGCCGCGGTCGAGGGATGCGGTCCCGTGTCACTGCGGCTGCACTTCAGGAGGGTGGTGATGGTCCGAAGCGTCGCCGATCGAGCGTTCTTGCCTACCAAGAACCTGCTCGAAGAGGTCGGGGACATGATGATCCTTACGGGGAAGACGATCTCGTCGGCCCTGCGTCCGCCGTACCCGTACGGCGGCGAGTTCGTGTCCCAGTTCCTGTTCGCCATCAAGCTCTGCTGGTTCCCGCTGCTCGTGAGCACGGTCGCCTTCGGCTTCGGAGCCCCGGGACTGCAGGCCGCGAACTTCCTGGTCATCTTCGGCGCCCTGGACCGTCTCGGCGGCTTCTTCGTGCTCGCCTCGATCCGCGAGTTCGCCCCGTTCGTCACCGCGATCGTGCTCGCGGGCGTGGCCGGCACCGCCATCACCGCCGATCTCGGCGCCCGCAAGATCCGCGAGGAGCTCGACGCGTTGCAGGTGCTCGGCGTGGACCCGGTGAAGAACCTCGTCGTGCCGCGCTTCCTCGCGCTGATGCTCGTGACGGGGCTCTTCAACATCTACGCGCTGATCTTCGGCGTCTTCGGCGGCATCCTCGCGACGCTCACCAACGGCGCCCCGCTGGGACCGTTCTGGGCCACCTTCTTCACGAACGCCTCGACCACCGACCTGTGGGGATCGGTGCTGAAGACGACGCTCTTCGGCGCGATCATCGCGATCGTCTGCTGTTACAAGGGGATGACGGCGTCGGGTGGGGCCGAGGGCGTCGGCCGCGCGGTCAATCAGGCCGTGGTCATCGCCTTCCTGGGCGTCTTCGCCTTCAACTACGTGTTCACGCAGACCCTCCTGGCCACGCACCCCGAGATCCTGGTCCCGCGGTAAGCGATGGAGTGGCTCACCGTCCCGCGCGAGTGGCTGACCTCGGCCGGAGAGATCGCGAAGTTCTGCGGCAAGATCCTCGGCCAGGTCTACTCGCTGAAGGTCTTCCGGTTCTTCGGCGAGACGCTGCGCCAGTCGGGGATCCTGATCGTCTCGTCGACGATCGTCATCTGGGGCCTCGTCTTCATCATCGGCCTGCAGTGCGGCACCGAGGGCGCGTACTTCAGTCGATCCGTCGGCGCGCCGAGTCAGGCCGGCGTGTTCGCCGCCTGGTGCGACCTGCGCGAGCTCGTGCCCTACGCCTTCGGCTACATGATGGCCGCGAAGGTCGGCACCGGCATCGTGGCCGAGCTCGGCTCGATGCGCATCTCCGACGAGATCGACGCGCTGGAGGTCATGGGCATCGACTCCGTCCTGTTCCTGTGCGCGACGCGCCTGCTGGCCAGCTGGCTGGTGCTCCCCTTCGTCTACCTGGCCGCCATCGGCGCCGGGTTCTTCGCCTCGTACCTGGCGGTGGTGCAACAGGTCGGGGACGTCTCCAGCGGCGGGTACTTCCTGGTGTTCTGGATGTTCCAGAACCCGCCGGACCTCGTCTACAGCCTCATCAAGGGCATGGTCATGGCCACGGTCGTGGTGCTGGTCGGCTGCTACTACGGGTACAACGCGTCCGGCGGTCCGGTGGGAGTCGGCACGGCGACCGCGAAGTCCATGGTCCTGAACATCGTGATGGTTCATCTCATCGGGATGCTGGGCACGCAGGTCTTCTGGGGCGCGAACCCTCGGGCCCCGATCGGAGGATGAGATGAGCGAGGACAAGATGCAGGCCGACGACGCCACGCGCGTCGCGTCTGTGGTCGACGACAGGGACGACGAGTTCAAGTGGCACACCGGCAAGCAGCTGCCGACCGGTGTCCAGGACGCGATCGAGTTCGTCGACGTCCACAAGGCGTTCGGCCGCAACAAGATCCTGCGGGGCCTGAACATGGGCATCCCGGAGGACAAGATCTCGATGATCCTCGGGCCCTCCGGCACCGGCAAGTCCGTCTGCATCAAGCACATGGTCGGCCTGCTCTATCCCGACCAGGGCGACATCATCGTCCACGGCAAGTCCGTCCCGATGATGCACGACGACGAGCTCTTCGACATGCGCAAGAAGTTCGGCGTCCTGTTCCAGGACGGCGCGCTCTTCGGCTCGATGAACCTGCTCGACAACGTCGCCTTCCCCCTGCGCCAGCACACCGACAAGGGGGAGGAGGAGGTCATGGAGATCGTCAACCGCCGCCTCGCCGAGGTCGGGTTGACGAACGCGGGCGACAAGATGCCCAACGAGCTGTCGGGCGGGATGCGCAAGCGCGCCGGGTTCGCCCGGGCGCTCGTCCTGGACCCCGACATCGTTCTCTTCGACGAACCCGACTCGGGCCTGGACCCGGTCCGCACCGCGCTGCTGTGCGAGCTGATCCAGGAGATCCACGAGGAGAACGGCGGCGCCTACGTCGTCATCACCCACGACATCATGAGCGCCCGCCGGGTGGCCGAGCACATCTCGGTCCTGTGGAAGGGGCGGATCGTCGAGTCCGGCCCCGCCGAGCAGCTGTTCAACTCCGACAACGCCTTCGTGCGGCAGTTCCTGGCCGGCGACTCCCAGGGTCCGCTCGGCATGGAGTGACGGATCGCCCCTTGACCGACATATCTCGTCCATGATCGCCCGGGGCATCGCCCTCGTCGCGCTGATCGCCGCCGTCGTGGTGGTCGGCTTCGTCCTGCTGCGAAACGGCGACACGCACGAGTACCACGTGATCTTCCAGAACGCGGGGCAGCTGGTGAAGGGCGACGAGGTCCAGGTCGGCGGCCGCGCGATCGGGACGGTCAAGGACATCACGCTGACCAACGACAACCTGGCCGACGTGAAGATCGCGGTCGGCGGGGCGTACGCGCCGCTGCGCGACGGCACGACCGCGCTGATCCGCCAGACGTCGCTGTCGGGCGTCGCGAACCGCTACGTGACGCTGACGATGGCGGCCAGCAACGCCAGGAAGCTCGACGACGGCTCGCGCATCGGCGCCGAGAAGACGACGACACCCGTCGACCTCGACCAGCTCTTCGACACCCTGGACAAGCCGACGCGCGAGTCGCTGCGCAAGGTCCTGCAGGGCTCCGCGACCCAGTACGGCGGCAAGGGCGAGCAGGCCAACCAGGCGGCCGAGTACTTCAACCCGGCGCTGTCGACCACGCGCGCGCTGGTCAACCAGGTGACGAGCGACCAGCAGGCGCTGAGCGACTTCCTGGCCAGCGGCGCCAAGGTCACCGCGGCGCTCTCCTCGCGGTCGGCCGATATCACCAGTCTCGTCTCCAACGCCAACAGCACGGCCAAGGCGATCGGCGACGAGCGCGTCGCGCTCTCCTCCGACCTGCGCCAGCTGCCGGTCACGCTGCGCAAGGCCAACACGACGTTCGTCAACCTGCGCGCCACGCTGGACGACCTCGATGTCCTCGTCAACGCCTCCAAGCCGGCGACGAAGGACCTCGCCCCGCTCTTCCGCGCCCTGCGCCCGCTCGTCCGCGACGCGCGTCCGACGATCGCCGACCTGCGCACGCTCATCAACAGCCCGGGCACCAACAACGACCTCACCGACCTCCTGAACAAGGCGCCCGCGCTGAACCGGGCGGCGACCCCCGCGTTCAAGAACGGCACCGAGGCGCTGCGCAAGTCGCTGCCGGTCCTGAGCTTCATCCGCCCGTACACGCCCGAGCTCGTCGGCTTCCTGCGCGACTTCGGCCAGGGCGCGGCCAACTACGACGCCAACGGGCACTACGCGCGCATCGAGCCGATGTTCACGCCGTACTCGTTCACCGACAACCCGGCCGGCGGCCTGCTGACCCCCAACAGCCCGCTGACCCGGATCACCGGGACGTCGACGCGCAACGTCACCCGCTGCCCGGGCGGCGCCAGCCAGCCGGCCGCCGACGGCTCCGCGCCGTGGCGCGACACGAGCGGCACGCTGGACTGCGACCCGTCCCAGGTGCTCCCCGGGCCATGAAGCGGATCGCCGCCATCCTCCTCGTCATCGGCTGCGCGGTCGTCGTCGCGCTCGTCGCCGCGGGCGTGTCGGGGAACGACAACACCAACGACTCGGGCGGCCCCTACAAGGTCCGCGCGATCTTCGACTCCGCGTTCGGCGTGATCCCCGGCGAGGACGTCAAGATCGCGGGCGTGAAGGTCGGCAAGATCGACTCGCTGCACGTGACCGCCGACAAGAAGGCCGCGGTCGTGCTCGACATCAGCACGCCGGGCTTCGGCGACTTCCGCTCCGACGCGAACTGCATCATCCGCCCGCAGTCGCTGATCGGCGAGAAGTTCGTCGACTGCATGCCGACGCAGCCGCGCGCCGAGGACCAGCAGGCGCCGCCCGCGCTGAAGAGGATCCAGTCCGGGCCGGGCAAGGGCGAGTACCTGCTGCCGGTGACGAACACGTCGAAGGCCGTCGACCTGGACCTCATCAACGACGTCTACCAGCTGCCCGTGCGCGAGCGCCTGACGATCATCCTCAACGAGCTGGGTACCGGCCTGGCCGGCCGCGGCAAGGACCTCAACGAGGTCATCCGCCGGGCGGACCCCGCGCTGGCGGAAACCGACAAGGTCCTCGCGATCCTCAAGCAGCAGAACCAGGTGCTGGCCGACCTCGCGACCGAGTCCGACACGGTCCTGGCGCCGCTGGCCAAGCAGAAGACGCGCGTCGCGGACTTCATCGTCAAGGCCCGCAACGTCTCGCAGGCGACCGCCGAGAAGCGCGGGCCGCTGGCCGAGAACCTGAAGAAGCTGCCGACCTTCCTGACCGAGCTGCGACCGACGCTCCAGCAGCTGGGCAACCTGTCGGACCAGATGACGCCGGTCCTCACCGACCTCGGCTCGCAGGCCGACAACATCAACCGCTTCGTGACGCAGATCGGGCCGCTGTCCACGGCCGCGCGGCCGGCGGTCAAGTCCCTCGGCCAGGCATCGGTCGTCGGCACCCAGGCGATGCGGGACATCCGACCGGTGACCTCCGACCTCAACCAGCTCGCCGGCTCCGCGCAGCCGCTGGCCAGCGACCTCAGCCAGCTGCTCGTCTCGCTGCGCGACACGGGCGGCATCGAGCGGGCGATGGACTACCTGTTCTTCCAGATGACGGCGATCAACGGCTACGACACCGCGGGCCACTACCTGCGGGCGGCGCTGCTGCTGAACACCTGCTCCAGCTACGCGATCGAGAAGACGATCGGCTGCGAGGCGACGTTCTCCAAGGTCGGTGACTCCGCCTCGGCGCGCTCCGCCGCCGACGACTCGGGCCGCTCGCTGTACCTGCGCCGCCAGGACGCGCTCATGGGCGGCATGAGCCTGCAGGACGTCCTGCGCACGTACCCCGACCCCGGCCAGGACGCGGCCACCCAGAAGCAGACGGCCCAGGTCAAGCGGGAGCAGGGCCGGTCGGCCAAGGCGCAGTCGGCCGGCACGACGATCTCCCTGCCCAGCGCGGTGCTGCCCAACAGCGGCACGACCGTCGCGGTCCAGACGCCGCCGTCGGCGACCGCGGCCGATCCCGCATCGGCGAGCACCCCGAGCTCGACCACCACCTCGACGGCGAGCCCGTCCGCGAGCGGCGCGACGACCACGTCGGGCTCGTCCTCCTCGACCACCCCGTCGAGCTCGACGACCGGCCGCCTCCTGGACTACCTGCTCGGGGGCGGCGGATGAGGAGGCGCAGCTCGAGCTCGATCACCGCGAACCCGATCCTCATCGGCGCCGCGACGGTGCTGGTCGTGGTCGTCGCCGTCTTTCTGGCCTACAACGCCAACAACGGCCTGCCGTTCGTCCCCACCTACCAGCTGAACGTCAACGCTCCCAGCGGCGCGAACCTCGTGCCCGGCAACGACGTGCGGATCGGCGGCGCACGGGTCGGCACGGTCGCGAAGATCGTCCCCAAGCGCGGCAAGGACGGGACGTACTACGCGCAGCTCCAGCTCAAGCTGCAGACCAGCCTGGAGAAGCTGCCCCGGGACTCGACCTTCCAGGTGCGGCCGAAGTCGGTCCTCGGCCTGAAGTACCTCGCGATCCAGAAGGGCACGTCGAAGCGGGGGTGGGACAGCGGGGCGACCGTGCCGGTCACCCAGGCCACGCCCGTGCCCGTGCAGATCGACGACGTCTTCAACATGTTCGACGACAAGACCCGGGCCGCGCAGCAGATCGACCTCAACGAGTTCGGCAACGCGCTGGCCGGTCGCGGCTCGGACATCAACCGCGCGATCGAGGAGCTCAACCCGCTCCTGACGAACCTCGTGCCGGTCATGCAGAACCTGTCCAGCGACCGGACGCGGCTGGGCCAGCTGCTCCAGGCGCTGGAGCGGACCACGCGGATCCTCGCGCCGGTCGCCCAGACGCAGGCGGACATGTTCGTCAACCTCGACAAGACCTTCACCGCGCTCTCCGACGTGCGGCCGCAGATCCAGCAGTCGATCGTCAACGGCCCGCCCGCGCTGGACGCCGCGATCCAGGGCTTCCCGGCGCAGCGCGAGTTCATCGCCAACTCGGCCGACCTCTTCCACGAGCTGCGCCCCGGCGTGCGCGCGCTGCGCACCGCCGCCCCCGACCTGGCCGACGCCTTCACCGTCGGCGAGCGCTCGCTGCGCCGCTCGGTCGCGCTCAACGACCGCCTCATCCCGACCTTCCAGGCGCTGGACGACTTCGCCAAGGACCCGGCGACCGAGCTCGGCATCAAGGACCTGCAGACGACGTCGGACATCCTGCGCCCGACGATCGCCTACCTCAAGCCGGCCCAGACCGTCTGCAACTACATGACGCTGTGGTTCCGCAACATCGCCTCGCTGCTGTCCGACGGCGACGCGAACGGCACCTGGCAGCGGTTCATCATCGTCGCGTCTCCGCAGGGCCCCAACAACGAGGGCGGCCCGGCGTCCAAGCCGGCCGATGGCCCGTCGACGGACAACCACCTGCACACCAACCCGTACCCGAACACCGCCTCTCCCGGCCAGCCGACCGAGTGCGAGGCCGGCAACGAGAACTACCTGACCGGCAGGACGGTCCTCGGGAACGTGCCCGGGACGCAGGCGGCGAAGACCGAGAAGACGACGCGGAGCCTGACCGGCTGATGGCCGTCCTCCGTCGCCGCGACCCCGATGCCGCGCGCATCCCGCGCAAGGACCGCCGCGGCTTCAACCCGGTGCTCGTCGCCCTGATCCTGATCGCCGTCGCGGGCGTCGGCGTCTACTTCGGCTTCGCGAAGAAGGTCCCGTTCACGCACGGCTTCCGGATGAACGCCGTGTTCGAGAACGCCAACTCGATCCGGCCCAACTCGCCGGTGCGCATCGCGGGCGTGAACGTCGGCAAGGTCACCAAGATCGCGCGCTACAAGGACACCGACGCCACCGTCGTCACGTTCGAGCTGAACGACGACGGCCTGCCGATCCACAAGGACGCGACGGCGAAGATCCGCCCGCGCATCTTCCTCGAGGGCAACTTCTTCGTGGACATGCAGCCGGGCACGCCGAGCTCGCCGACGATCGGCGACGGCGACACGATCCCGATGACCCAGACCGCGGCGCCGGTCCAGCTCGGCGACGTCCTCACCACGCTGCAGCAGGACACGCGCACGTCGCTGAAGGCGGTCCTGCGCGACTACGGCAACGCATTGGTCGACCCGCCGACCGCCGCCGACGACGCCAACGCCGACCCCGCCTCGCGCGGCAAGAGCGCGGCCCAGTCGCTCAACGACAACTTCGACAACGCCGGCCCCGCGCTGCGCGACACCTCGATCGTCAACGAGGCGCTCCTGGGCGTCAAGCCCGACGACCTCTCCACGATCATCGCCTCGCTGGCCACCATCACCGGCGCGCTCGATCGCAACGAGGCTCAGCTGAAGGACTTCGTCACCAACTTCGACAAGACGACCGCGATCTTCGCCGACGAGTCCTCCAACCTGCAGGCGACGATCGTCAAGCTGAGCCCGACGCTGCAGGTCACCAACCGCACGCTGGACGACCTCAACGCCTCCTTCCCGGCGACCCGCGCCTTCGCGCGGGAGATCCTGCCGGGCGTCAAGGAGACTCCGGCGACGGTCAAGGCCTCGTTCCCGTGGATCAAGCAGACGCGGGCGCTGCTCGCGCCCAGCGAGCTGCAGGGCCTCGCCCGCGAGCTGAGCCCGGCCACGCAGGACCTGGCCAAGGCGATCGACGCGACCAACGAGCTGCTCCCGCAGACCGACCTCGCCTCCAAGTGCATCTCGCGCGTGATCCTGCCGACCGGCGACATCGTCATCCAGGACGGCGACCTGTCGACGGGCAAGGCCAACTACAAGGAGTTCTGGTACGCCATGGTCGGCCTGGCCAGCGAGGGCCAGAACTTCGACGGCAACGGCATGTACGTCCGCTTCCAGCCGGGCGCCGGGTCGCAGACCCTGTCGACGGGCAAGGGCTCCCTCTCGGGCGAGTCGCTCTTCGGCCGCAGCGACAACACGCCGAGCGGCACCCGCCCGGCCTATCCCGCCAAGCGCCCGCCGTACCGCCCCGACGTCGCGTGCTACACCCAGAAGATCCCCGACCTCAACGGTGCGGCGACCGGCAGGCCGGACGGGTCGACGACCTCGACGCCGCCGACGCTCGGCAACGCCGGCGGGCTGCCCCAGCAGGTCACCGGGGTCCTCCAGGACGTCCTCACCAGCCTCGTCACCAACGGGACCGCAGCGGTCCAGCAGTCGACGACCACCGGCGTGACCGGCGCGGTCACGGGCGCCGCGACCAACGCGGTCGGCGCGATCACCACCGGGGCGGGCACGCGCTCGACCTCCCGCGCCAAGCTCAAGCGCACCGCGGGCCGCAGGGCCGCCGCCAAGGCCAAGGCGCGGGCGAAGGCGACGTCCCGGCGCGGCGCGGCCGACGAGGACGTCGCCGCGCTGCTGCTCTCGCGGCTGAACCCCTTCCGCACGGGAGACGGCGGCTGATGGCCCGCGCGATCCGCAACCACCTCAAGGACTTCATCGCGATCATCGTGCTGCTCGTCATCGCGGCGGTCGTCGGCGGGTACGTGCTCGCGCACCAGCGGCTGTACCTGCCGGCGTGGGTGCCGATCGCGGGCTCGGACTTCGTCGATCGCCAGGTGGAGCTGTCCACGGCCCAGGCGCTCATGCCGGGCCAGGGGCAGGAGGTCGACATCGCCGGCGTGAAGGTCGGCGAGATCGGCAAGGTCCAGCTGCGCAACGGCCGCGCGGTCGTGACCATGAAGATCCACAAGGGCGACGCGCAGCTCTACTACGACGCGTCCGTCCTCGTGCGCCCCAAGACCGGCCTGAACGACATGACGCTCCAGCTGGACCCGGGCAACGCGAAGGCGGGCAAGGCGCCGGCCGACTGGGTCATCCCGACCAGCCAGTCCGCGCCGACGGTCAACCCCGACGAGATCCTCGCGTCGCTGGACACCGACACGCGCGCGTACCTGCAGATCCTGCTCGGGGAGGCCGGCCGCGGGTTGAAGGGCCGCTCGAACGACCTGGCCAACGCCTTGCGCCGCTTCGACCCGACCAGCCGCGACGTGCGCGCCATCACCCAGCTGCTGGCCCAGCGCCACGACGCGATCAAGCGCTCCGTCGGCAACTTCCGCCAGCTGACCGAGGCGGTCGCGGGCAAGGACGACGAGCTCGCCCAGCTCGTCGACGCCTCCAACGCCGTGTTCGCCACCTTCGCCTCCCAGGACAGGGCGCTGCGCTCCTCGCTGCAGCAGCTGCCGGGCACGCTCGACGTCGCCCAGACGAACCTGGAGAAGACCGACGACCTCGCCAAGGTGCTCGGGCCGACGCTGCAGGCGCTGCGCCCGACCGCCCGCGCCCTCGGCCCGGCGCAGCAGCAGCTGCGGCCCTTCCTGCAGGAGTCGACCCCGATCATCGAGAAGCAGATCCGGCCGTTCGCGCGGGAGTCGCTGCCGACGGTGAAGATCCTGCGCCCGGCCGCGGCCAACCTGGCGAAGCTGACGCCCGACCTGACCACCTCGTTCAAGGTCGTCAACATCCTGCTCAACGAGCTGGCCTACAACCCGCCCGGCAACCAGGAGGAGGGCTACCTCTTCTGGGCGGCGTGGACCAACCACGCCGGCAGCTCCATCTTCGGTGCCCAGGACGCGCAGGGCGCGATCCGCCGCGGCTCGGTGCTCGCGTCCTGCTCGACGGTCCAGACGCTGCCGACGGTCGCGCGCGCCAACCCGCAGCTCGGCCTGCTCGTCCAGCTGCTGAACCCGGTCTCGGCCGCCCAGGCGTGCCCGCAGCAGGCCGGCGCGGGCAGCGGCAACGGTCCGTCGACGACCGGCGCCGGCACCGCCGGCACGACGACCACCCCCACCGGAGCGGGCGGCTGATGCAGAAGCAGGCACCGACCTTCGGACGACTGCTGGTGATGGCGGGCTTCGCGCTCTCCTGCTTCGGCCTGCTGCTGTTCCTGTGGCTGGCGTTCGGCGGCCCGATCCCGCTCGCGCCGAAGGGCTACCGCTTCTCGGCCTCCTTCAACGAGGCCACCCAGCTGTCCAAGGAGGCCGACGTCCGCATCTCCGGCGTCTCGGTCGGCAAGGTCAAGGAGATCGCCGAGACGCCCAGCGGCCGCGCCAAGGCCGTCATGGAGATCGACGACCGGTACGCGCCGATCCCCACGGACACCCGCGCGATCCTGCGCCAGAAGACGCTGCTGGGGGAGACCTACGTCGAGCTCACCCCGGGCCACCGGTCCTCGGGGATGCTGCCCGAGAACGGCGCGCTGAAGCTCGCCCAGGTCTCCGACACCGTCGAGCTGGACGAGATCCTGTCGACCTTCGACAAGAAGACCCGCGACGCGTTCCAGACGTGGCTGCAGTCCCAGGCGATCGCCATCAACGGGCGCGGCAAGGACATCAACGACGCCCTGGGCAACCTCGCGCCGTTCGCCATCGACACCACGACGCTGCTGAAGATCCTCAACGCGCAGTCCGCCGACGTCCGCCAGGTCGTCAACGGCACGGGCGATGTGTTCAACGCGCTCACCGCGCGCGACCATGAGCTCAGCCAGCTCGTCACGAACTCCAACCGCCTCTTCGAGACGACAGCCCAGCGCGACGAGGACCTCAAGGCCCTGTTCCGCGCGCTGCCGACCTTCGAGTCGGAGTCCGAGAAGACCGTCGACCGCCTGACCGCGTTCTCCAAGAACACGAACCCGCTGGTCACCCAGCTGCATCCGGTGGCCCGCGAGCTGTCGCCCACGCTGCAGGAGCTGCAGGGTCTCGCACCCGACCTCAAGGCGCTGTTCCGCGACCTCGATCCGCTCATCACCGCCTCGGAGAAGGGCCTGCCCGCCGTGCAGGACTTCCTCAAGCAGCTGTCGCCGTTCCTCGGGGAGTTCGACGCGCCGCTGGCCCAGCTCAACCCGCTGCTGTCCTTCGTGGGCGACTACAAGCCCGAGCTGACCGCCTTCTTCGCCAACGTGGTCGCGACGACCAACGCCTCGACGCCGACCAGCGGCGAGCCGCTGCACTACCTGCGCACGCTGAACCCGGTGAACCTCGAGAACCTCGCGATCTATCCGCGCCGGCTCCCGACCAACCGGCCGAACCCGTACCAGAAGCCGCTGGCCTTCAACAAGCTGGCCGAGGGGCTGTTCTCCTACGAGACGCGCCAGTGCGGCAGCGGCCTGCCGACCCTGCTGCAGCCCGACCAGCTGCCCGGCGCCGTCGGCGGGGCGGTCAACTCGCTCACCGCGCTGCTGCCCGCGCCGCTGGCCAACCTGACCAGCGACCAGGCGACGCAGCTCGTCGGCGTGTTCAACAGCTACATCACGCCGGCCCTGGCGAACGAGATCTTCAAGTTCGCCTTCGGTGGCGTCACGAACGTCGTCGCGCCGCCCTGCAAGCAGCAGGGCGACTACACGACGCGGGGCGGCACGACGCAGTACCCCCACATCACCGCCGCGCCCAACGGGCACACGGCGGAGCCGTGATCCCTGCGGCGTAGGCTGGTCGGCGTGCAGTGCAGCCGCCTCGAGCGCCTGGTCTCACGGGTCGGGCGCCGCCCGCTGATCGTCGCCGTCGTCGTGCTGGCGCTGTCGATCGGCGCCGCCGCGTTCGCCGCCGCGACGCTGCGCCCCTCCAGCAACGCCGACACGCTCGTCGGGCGGTCGTCGCAGGTGTGGCAGGCCACGGAGCGCTACCACGAACGCTTCGGCGACGACGCGGTCTACGTGCTCGTCCGCGAGGACCTGCAGAAGCTGCTGCTGACCTCCGACCTGGAGTCCGTCCTCGGCCTGGAGGGCTGCCTCGCCGGCAACGTCCCGTCGGGCGCCACGCCGGCCGGTGGGGTGGGCTCGCCGTGCGGGAAGCTGGCGGCGACCAAGCCGGTCCAGATCGTCTACGGGCCGGGGACGTTCGTCAACGAGTCCGTCGGGCAGATCTCCGACCAGTTCACCGCGCAGTCCGCCGCCGCCGCGGCGAAGGCCGACAACGCCGCCGAAGCCGCGTACAAGCTGGCCCGCGAGCGCGGCTACGACGTCGCCCGCTCCACGTCGTTCGCCCAGCAGGCGCGCAAGCTCGTCAACGCCGAGTACACGCGCGACGTCCTCGCGCTGGCCGTCAAGTACGGGCTGACCGCGGTCCCGCAGCTCAACGACACGAACTTCGTCAAGACGCTCGTCTTCGACGGGACCGCCGGCGTGGCCGCGGGCACGCCGAAGGCCCGCTTCGCCTACCTGTTCCCGACCGCGCGCTCGGCGCTCATCCAGGTGCGGCTCAAGCCCGGCCTGAACGAGGACCAGCGGCGCGACGCGATCGCGCTCATCCGCCAGGCCACGACGATGTCGGAGTGGGCGCTGGGCAACGGCAAGGGCCGCTACGTCGTCACCGGCGCGCCCGTCGTCCTCACCGACCTCGGCGACGCGATCACCGGCTCGCTCGTCACGCTGCTCGTCGTCGCGCTCGTGGTCATGGCGGTCACGCTGGCCCTCGTCTTCCGCCGCCGTCCGCGGATGCTGCCGCTCGTCGTCGCGCTGTGCGCCGCGGCGCTGACCTTCGGCGCGCTGGCGCTGGCCGGGGTGGGGGTGACGATGGCGTCGATCGGCGTGCTGCCCGTGCTGCTCGGCCTGGCCGTCGACTACGCGATCCAGTTCCAGTCGCGCACCGTGGAGGAGGGCTCGCCCGCGCGCGCGGCGGCCCGCGGCGGGCCCGCCATCCTGACCGCGGGCGCGGCGACCGCCGCCGGCTTCCTCGTCCTGGGCCTCTCGCCCGTCCCGATGGTCCGCCAGTTCGGGCTGCTCCTCGTCGCCGGCATCGCGATCGCGCTCGTCTGCACGGTCACGCTCGGCGCGGCCGCGCTGACGCTGGCGCGCGAGTATCAACCGTCCGCGTTGACGCTCGACATCTTCCTGCCGGACATCGAAGGCTGGCGCGTGCTCTCGCGGTTGAAGAACGACATCTCGGTGCGCCACATCCCCGTGCACGTCGTCTCCACCGAGGAGGCGCGCGAGCGTGCCCTCGATGGCGGCGCGCGTCGCTTCGTCACCAAGCCGCTGATGAGCCGCGCCGCGGTCACCGACGTCATGGCCGAGATCTGGACCTACACCACCACGGACCTGCGACGCGTGCTGGTCGTGG
>JAOPZL010000012.1 GCA_025964175.1 Solirubrobacterales bacterium | reverse complement strand
GGCCCGGTGGGACCGCTACCGCGCCGCGGCCGGCGCCGGTCTGCGCCGCGCCGACGTGGTCGTCGCGCCGACCACGGCGATGCTGGCGCAGCTGCAGCGGCTGTACGGCCCGCTGCCCGGCCTGGCGCTCGTCGTTCCCAACGGCAGCAGCGCCCCGCAGGCACCGGTCGCGTCGCTGGCCGCCAAGGAGGCGTTCGTCCTGGCCGCCGGGCGGCTGTGGGACCCGGCCAAGAACCTCGCGGCTCTCGACGCGGCCGCCCGCGGCCTCGGCCACGACGTCCTGGTCGCCGGAGCCCTCGTCGACGAGGGCGGAGCCGTCGCGACCGCGTCCGCGGTGCGCGTGCTGGGCCACCTCCCGGCGCACGAGCTCGCCGCCGTTCGCCGGCGCGCCGCCGTCTTCGCCGCCCCGGCGCGCTACGAGCCGTTCGGGCTCGCGGTGCTCGAGGCCGCCCGCGACTGCTGCGCCCTCGTGCTCGGGGACATCGCGTCGCTGCGCGAGGTCTGGGCCGGCGCCGCGACCTACGTGGACCCGGACGATCCCGGCGCGCTGCGCGGTGCGCTGCGCGAGCTGCTCGACGATCCGGCGCTCGCCCGCGCCGCCGGTGCCCGCGCCCAGCGGCGCGCCGCGCGCTACACGGTCGAGGCCATGACCGCGGCCCACCTGGCGCTGTACCGCCGGCTCGTGCCGGCCGGGGTCGGCGCATGAGGATCGTGATCTTCTGCCACTCCCTGGTCAGCGACTGGAACCACGGCAACGCGCACTTCCTGCGCGGGATCGTCGCCGAGCTGCTGGACCGCGACCACGACGTGCGCGTGCTCGAGCCGCGCGACGGCTGGAGCGTGCAGAACCTCGTGCGCGAGCACGGCCCGGCGCCGCTGCGGGAGTTCGCCCGGGCCTTCCCGGACCTGCGCAGCACGCCCTACGCCCTGGAGGACCTCGACCTCGACGCGACGCTCGACGGCGCCGGCCTCGTGCTGGTCCACGAGTGGAGCGCGCCGGAGCTGGTCGCCCGCATCGGACGTCACCGCGCCGCGACGGGCGGATACCGGCTGCTCTTCCACGACACCCACCACCGCGCGCAGACCGTGCCGCGGGAGATGGCCCGCTATGACCTGTCGCACTACGACGGCGTGCTCGCGTTCGGCGACGTCATCCGCCGCATCTACCTGCGGCGCGGCTGGGCCCATCGCGCGTGGACGTGGCACGAGGCCGCCGACGTGCGCGTGTTCGGACCGCACCCGGAGATCCCGCCGCGGGAGGACCTCGTCTGGGTGGGCAACTGGGGCGACGACGAGCGGGAGGAGGAGCTGCGCGAGTTCCTGCTGGAGCCGGCGCGCCGGCTCCGCCTCACGGGCTCCATCCACGGCGTGCGCTACCCGCGGAGGGCCCGGATCGCGATCCGGGCCTCGGGGCTGTCCTACCGCGGCTGGGTGCCCAACCACCGCGCGCCGCAGCTGTTCGCCCGCCACCGCCTCACCGTCCACGTGCCGCGGCGCCCGTACGCGCGCTCGCTGCCCGGGATCCCGACGATCCGGATGTTCGAGGCGCTGGCCTGCGGGATCCCGCTCATCAGCGCACCGTGGGAGGACACCGAGCACCTGTTCCGGCCCGGGGAGGACCACCTCGTCGCCACCACCGGCGCGGAGATGGAGGCGGCGATGCGGGAGGTGCTCCACGATCCCGAGCTGGCCGATCGGCTGCGGGTGCAGGGGCGCCGGACGATCGAGGCGCGCCACACGTGCGCCCACCGCGTGGACGAGCTGCTGGCGATCGACGCGCAGCTGCGGGGCCAACCGGCGCAGGTCGCGTCATGAGCGACGGCCTGCGGTTCGCCTTCTTCGGCTCCAGCCTCGTCTCGTCCTACTGGAACGGGGCCTGCACCTACTACCGCGGCATCATCCGCGCCCTGCACGACCGCGGGCACGAGATCGTCTTCTACGAGCCGCACGCGTGGGGGCGCCAGGAGCACCGCGACATCCCCGACCCGCCCTACGCGCGGGTCGTCATCTACGAGCCGACCGACCCCGACGCCGTGCGGGCCGTCGTGGCGCGGGCCGCGGGCGCCGACGTGGTCGTCAAGACGAGCGGGGTGGGCATCCACGACCACGTCCTGGAGGCGGCGGTGCTCGACCTTCCCGGCGACCCGGTGCGGATCTTCTGGGACGTCGACGCGCCCGCGACGCTCGGCGCGATGGAGACCGATGCGGCGGACCCGCTGCGGGCGCTCATCCCCGGCTTCGACCTCGTCCTGACCTACGGCGGTGGAGACCCCGTCGTCGCGCGCTACGCCGCGCTGGGCGCCCGCTGCGCCCCCGTCTACAACGCGCTGGACCCGACGACCCACCATCCGGTGGCGCCCGATCCCGCGTTCGCCGGCGACCTCGCGTTCATGGCCAGCCGCCTGCCCGACCGCGAATCCCGGGTGCAGGAGTTCTTCTTCCGCGCCGTGGACGCGCTGCCCGACCGTCGCTTCCTGCTCTGCGGCAACGGCTGGGCCGGCCGGGCGACGCCGCCCAACCTGCGCTCCCTGGGCCACGTCTCGCCGCAGGATCACAACGCGCTGAACTGCACGCCGCTGGCCGTGCTCAACGTCAGCCGCGAGAGCATGGCCGCCAACGGCTGGTCCCCGGCGACGCGGGTCTTCGAGGCCGCGGGGGCGGGCGCGTGCCTGATCACCGACGCCTGGGAGGGGATCGAGGATTTCCTCGAGCCCGGCCGTGAGGTGCTGGTGGCGCGCGACGGCGCCGAGGTCGCCCGGCTGCTGGACGAGCTGGACGGCGAGCGCGCGGCGGCGATCGGCGCGGCGGCCCTGGAGCGCGTCGTCGCCGAGCACACGTACGAGCGCCGCGGCGAGCTCGTCGAGCAGGTCCTGTCCGACCACCTGGCGGGGAGGCCCGCATGAGGATCGTCTTCCTGGGACTGTCGATCACGTCGTCGTGGGGCAACGGCCACGCGACGAACTACCGGGCGCTGGTGCGCGAGCTCAGCACCCGCGGTCACGACGTCCTCTTCTGCGAGCGCGACGTCCCCTGGTACGCCGACCTGCGCGACCTGCCGCGCCCGCCGTGGGGCGTGACCGCGCTCTACGGCTCGGTGGGCGAGCTGCGCGACCGCTTCACCGCCGACGTGCGCGACGCCGACCTCGTCGTCGTCGGCTCGTATGTCCCTGACGGGGTCGAGGTCGGCCGCTGGGTCCAGGAGACGGCGCGCGGTGCCACGGCGTTCTACGACATCGACACCCCGGTCACGCTGGCCAAGCTCTCCCGCGGCGACCACGAGTACCTCACGCCGGAGCTCATCCCCGGCTTCGACCTGTACCTGTCGTTCACGGGCGGCCCGATGCTGGCGCGCCTGGAGGACGAGCTCGGCGCCCGCCGTGCGATCGCCTTCCACTGCCTCGTCGATCCCGACGGTCACCAGCCGCTGGAGGTGGAGCAGCGCTACGCGCTCGGGTACCTCGGCACCTACAGCGACGACCGCCGGCCGCTGGTCGACGCGCTGCTGCTGGAGCCGGCGCGGCGGCTGCCGGGCGACGTGTTCGCCGTCGCCGGTCCGCAGTACCCGCCGGACATCGTCTGGCCGGCCAACGTGCGGCGCATCGAGCACCTGCCGCCGCCCGAGCACGCTCCGTTCTACGCGGCCCAGCGCTTCACGCTCAACGTCACGCGCGCGGACATGCGCCGCGCGGGCTGGTCGCCGAGCGTGCGGCTGTTCGAGGCCGCCGCCTGCGGCGTGCCGGTGATCTCCGACCGCTGGGAGGGCCTGGACGCCATCTTCCGTCCCGGCGAGGAGATCCTCGTCGCCGACGGGCCTGGCGACGTCGTGCGGATCCTGACCGAGGTCGACGACGCGACGCGCCGGGGGATCGGCGAGCGAGCCCGCCGGCGCGTGCTCGCCGAGCACACCGCGGCCCGCCGGGTGGAGCAGCTTCTGGAGGAGGTCGCGACCGTCCTGCGCGCGCCGCGGCGGGCGGTGGCCCCATGACCCGCGACGGCCCGCGGCAGGAATCGCGCCCGCCTGCGGTGCGCGGCATGACGCTGCAGTCGATGCGGCACGAGGCCCATGCCGACGACGAGGTCGGCCAGCGCATCGCCGAGCTCGCCCCCTGGTTCCACAACCTGCACCTGCCCAGCGGCCATACGACCGCGCCCGACCATCCGCTCGGAGACTTCCCGTCGTTCAAGTGGGAGCAGATCGCGCCGCACGTCCCGCGGGACCTGACCGGGAAGCGGGTGCTGGACATCGGCTGCAACGCCGGGTACTACAGCTTCCAGCTCGCCGCGCGCGGCGCGGAGGTACTCGCGTTCGACGTGGACGAGCACTACCTCCAGCAGGCCCGCTGGGCCGCGCCGCAGCTTGACCCCGACGGGCGGATCGAGTTCCGCCGGATGCAGGTCTACGACCTCGTCGACACGCCCGAGCGCTTCGACGTGACCCTGTTCCTCGGCGTGCTCTACCACCTGCGCTACCCGCTGCTCGCGCTGGACCTGGTCGCCGAGCGGACCGGCGGCACGCTGATCCTGCAGACGCTCACGATGCCCGGCGACGCGCCGGTCACGTCGCCGCCCGACCTCGGCATCGACGAGCGGGCGGCGCTCACGCAGCCGGGGTGGCCGCGCGCGGCGTTCATCGAGCGCGACCTGGCCGGCGACCCGACGAACTGGTGGGCGGCGGACGATGCGTGCGTGCAGGCGATGGTGCGCTCGGCCGGCCTGCGCGTCGCGGACACCCCGGCGCACGAGATCTACGTCTGCGAGCGCGACCCGCAGCACGACCACGCGGCGTCGCTGCGGGAGGAGGAGCTGCGGGCAGCGACGCGCCGGTGAACCGACGACCGCCGTGCCGCCGGACGGGTTGGCAGGATGCGCGCATGGCGCACACCCCGCCGACCGCGGGCTTCGACGTGGCCCGCGGCGCGCTGCCGGTGGCCCTCGTCGACGATGCGCTGCGGCTCCTGCACGTCGACCTGCTGGCCCGCGGCGCGTCGGCCGACGAGCTGGGTGAGTGGCTCTGGGGCGCGCACTGGTTCCCGCACCTCAACCACCACGAGGCGATCATCGCGCTGCGCGACGCGCTGCCGGCGCAGTGGCGGACGGGCGAGGACTGCAATCCGCAGATCCTGCTGCAGTTCCCGCACACCGGGCCCGAGCCGGAGATCACCTTCCACGTGGACTCTGAGCCCGACTGGGCCCAGGGGCGGCGCTACCGGCGGATCGTCGGCGTGCCGCTGAGCCCGTGGCGGCGCGACAACGGGGGCCTGCTGGTGCAGCGCGACGGGGAGGTCACGGCGGTGGAGATCGATCCGGGCGACGCGGTCATGATGGCGCCCGACCTGCCGCACTCCGGCGGCCTGAACCACACGGGCGCGATCCGCTACGGCGTCTACTTCCGCTGGCTGGAGCCGTAGGGAGCGCAGCCGTCGGGGTCCGCGAGCGCGAACGCAACAGCGCGTGGATTCTGTGCCGCTGAGGGGAACGAAATCCACGCTCAGTTGATCGGGACCGCGGCGCCGGCGTAGCGGGCCCGATCGGCCGCGGAAGGTCCAGGGGCGGGGGAGCGCGCCAAGGTACCCTTCGCTGCGAGGTCGGGGCGGCGAGAACCGCGCGACGTGCGACGGCTCGTCCAGGCCCCGGCACCAGGCCACGACGAGTTGCCGTGGTGACACGGCAGGAGAAACCGCGCGATGACTGGGGACATGCTCCCGGAGAGCCCACCGGACACTCGCGCGGTCACTCACATCACGGTCCGCCACGCGCTCGGCCTGCCGGTCATGCGCCGCGGCATGCCGCTCGTCGTCGCAGGCCACGACGCGCTCGATCGGCCGATCCGCTGGGTGCACGCGGGCGAGGTCGCCTACATGGCGTCGATGGTCATCGGCGGCGAGATGCTGCTGATGACCGGCATGGCCATCGGCTCGCGTGCCGGCGAGCAGCGCCGCTTCATCGAGGGGCTGGCCGAGCGGCAGGTCGCCGCGCTGGTCATCGAGCTCGGCACGCCGTTTCCCGAGCTGCCGCCGGCGATGATCGACGCGGCCGAGCGATCCGGGCTGCCGCTCGTCGCGCTGCGCCGCGAGATCCCGTTCATCGCGGTGACCGAGGCGATCCACACCGAGATCGTCTCCTCCCACTACGCGCTGCTGCGCCGCGGCGAGCAGATCCAGCGCCGCCTGACCGCGCTGATGCTCGACGGCGAGGGCATCCCGGAGGTGCTCTCGGCGCTGGCCGCGACGCTGCGCGCGCCGGTCTTCCTCGAGGGCGTCGGCGGACGGCTGCTCTCCCACGCGCTGCCGCCCGGCTACGACCTCGAGCCGCTGGACGTGTGGGAGGCGACGCGCGGCCGCGCCGACCCGCCCGCGATCCAGTCGGCACTGGTGCGCATGGGCACCCATCAGGACGGCGGGCGCCTGCTCGTCGCCGACCTGCGGGCGCCGTTCGACGCGCTGGCCACCGTCGCGCTGGACCACGCGGCCGACATCGTCGCCCTCGCGCTGCTGCGCGCCCGCCAGGAGGAGGAGCTCGTCGCGCGCGAGCGCGGCTCGTTCCTGGCCAACCTCGCCGACGGGCGGATCGCGCCCGACGCGGTGCCGCGCGCCGCGCACGCCGCGGGGCTGGAGACCGTCACGCCGCTGGTGCTGCCGATCGCCGCCGACGTCCGCGCCGGGATCGCCTCGGCGCCGGGCGAGTGGTCGACCGCGTTGCGCGATGCGCGCCAGCTGCTCGCCGATCGGGGGCTGCCGGCGGTCGTCGGACGGCGCACCACGACCACGACCATCCTCGCGCTGCTCGCCCTGCGCGACAGCGAGGCGCGCGCGGGGACGGCCGACCTCGTCGCCGCGGCGCTGCGGGCCGCGCTCGAGCGCCGCCTCGGGCCCGGCGCGGTGACGATCGCCGTCGGACGCGCGGTCGCGCCGTCCTGTAGCGGTCCGGAGCTGCGGCGCGCGGAGGAGAGCGCGGCGAGCGCGACGCGGCTGCCCGATCGCCCGTGGCACGACGTCGCCGCCCTGGAGCTGCGCCGGCTGCTGTGGTCGCGCCGCGACGACGCCGATCTCGCCGATCTGGTCCAGCGCGTGCTGGGTCCGCTGCTGGCCCACGACCGCCAGCGCAAGCTCGTCCTGCTGCCGACGTTGGAGGCCCTGCTCGCCAACGGCGGGCGCAAGGCGGAGACGGCACGGGCCCTGCACCTGAACCGTCAGGCGCTCTACCACCGCCTGACCCGGATCGAGCAGCTCCTGGGCATCGACCTCTCCGACGCCGACCAGCTGCTGACGCTCCACGTCGCGCTCTATGCGCGCGGATACGTATCGCAGGTACCCTGACATCCCTGCGGACGTGGGACACGTCCTGGAGCGACGAAGAGGAGAGAGAGATGGCGACCACCACGGCACCCGCCCTGTTCGGTCCGGAAGTCCTCGACGGCAAGCTGTTCAGCGGCGGCTGGGTCGACGGCAAGGGCCGTCTGGCCACGCTGGAGCCGGCGACCGGAGACACGCTCGCGGAGGTCGGCAGCGCCGACGCCGACCAGGTCTTCGAAGCCGTGCGCATCGCCTCGCGGGCGCAACCCGCCTGGGGCGCGGCCGACCCGTACGAGCGTGCGGCGCTGCTGCTGCGCGCGGCCGCGCTGTTCGACGAGCATCGCGCGGAGATCGCCGACTGGCTCGTCCGCGAGGGCGGCGCGATCCCGCCGAAGGCCGACTTCGAGGTCGGCGTGACGATCAAGGAGCTGCAGGAGGCGGCGGCGCTCGCGCCCCGCACGCGCGGCGAGGTCGTCCCCGAGCCCGACGGCAAGATCAACATCACGATGCGCGTGCCGATCGGTGTGGTCGGGATCATCACCCCCTGGAACTTCCCGCTCATCCTCGGCATGCGGTCGCTGGCGCCCGCGCTGGCGATGGGCAACGCGGTCGTCATGAAGTGCGATCCGAACACGCCGGTCTCCGGCGGCTTCTCCTTCGCGCGGATCTTCGAGGAGGCCGGGCTGCCGGACGGCGTCCTGCACGTCCTCCCGGGCGGCGCCGACGCCGGCGCGGCGCTGACCGTCGCTCCGCAGGTCGGGATGGTCTCGTTCACCGGGTCCACCGCGGCCGGGCGCAAGGTCGGCGCGGCGTGCGGCGAGAACCTCAAGCGCGTCGCGCTGGAGCTCGGCGGCAAGTCGGCCTTCATCGTGCTCGAGGACGCCGACATCGACGCGGCCTCCAGCTCCGGTGCCTGGGGCTCGTTCCTGCACCAGGGCCAGATCTGCATGGCCTCGGGGCGCCACCTCGTCCACGAGAAGGTCGCGGCCGAGTACCTCGAGAAGCTGGCGGCGCGCGCGGCGCATCTGCCGGTCGGCAACCCGAACACCGAGCAGGTGGCGCTGGGGCCGATCATCAACCCGGGCCAGTTCGAGAAGGTCTCCAAGATCGTCTCCGACACCATCGGCCAGGGCGCCCAGGTGCTGGCCGGCGGCGAGGGCAAGGCGCCGTTCTTCCCGGCCACCGTGCTGGCCGAGATGACGCCCGACATGCGCGGCTGGCGCGAGGAGATCTTCGGGCCGGTCGCCCCGGTCATGACGTTCTCCGACGACGACGAGGCGATCGCGCTGGCCAACGACACCGAGTACGGGCTGTCGGCCGGCATCTTCACCTCCAGCCCGGCACGCGGGCGGCAGATCGCCGGATCGCTGCGCACCGGCATGGCGCACATCAACGACCAGACGGTCAACGACGACCCGCGCACGCCGTTCGGCGGCATGGGCGCGTCGGGCAACGGCGGGCGCTTCGGCGGCGACGCCAACCTCGACGAGTTCACGCAGTGGCGCTGGATCACCGAGCGCTCGACGCCGGCGACGTACCCGTTCTGAGGCTCTAGGGTCGGGAGGCGATGGTCACCATCGCCTCCCTGCTCGCCTCGTTCCTCGCCGTCCTCCCGACCGCGGGCGCGGCGCAGGCCCAGCCCCAGCTCACCGACCGCCAGCTCGTCGGCCAGCGGATGGTCTTCGCCTACTCGGGGCCGACGCCGCCCGCTGCGCTGCAGAAGCGCATCCGCCGGGGCGAGGCGGCCGGCGTCATCCTCTTCGCCCGCAACATCGCCTCGACGAGCGCGCTGCGCGCCACGCTGAAGCGGCTGCAGGCGATCCCGCGCCCGGCGGCCGTGGACGCGCCGCTGCTCGTGCTCGTCGACCAGGAGGGCGGGCCGGTGCACCGCCTGCCCGGCGCGCCGCAGCGGGGAGCCGCCGCGACGGACACGCCGTCGTCGGCCCGCGCGGCGGGCATC
>JAOPZL010000047.1 GCA_025964175.1 Solirubrobacterales bacterium | reverse complement strand
GCGATCACGCTGCCCGCCAGCGCGACGGCCAGCACCGCGTGGCCCGTCGCCGTCGCGGCCGAGCCGTCCGCGCCGGCGCCGTGGACGCCCGACGCGTAGATCGTCTCCGCCGCCGCCAGCGCGATCGATCCGCCGACCTGGCGTAGGAGCAGCAGGGTGCCCATCGCCCCGCCGATGTCGGCCGGGCGCACCGTCCGCTGGATCGCGATCTGCAGCCCCGACAACGCGGGCCCGATGCCCACGCCGATCAGCCCCATGAAGATGAGCGATTGCCAGTCGGGCGTGGCGGCGTCGAACGTCGCGAAGCCCAGCGCGCCCAGCGCCGTCAGCCCGAACCCGCACAGCACGGTCCCGCGGAAGGCCAGCCGCCGCGTGATCACGATCGCCGCGACGTTCACCGAGACCAGCAGCCCGAGCAGCAGCGGGTAGATCAGCAGACCCGAGTGGGTCGCGCTGACGTCCCGGACGGTCTGGAAGTAGCGCGGCAGCAGCAGTACCCCCGCGTAGAGGCCGAACGTCGCGGTCGCGGCGGAGACGAGAATCGTCGCAACGCGCCGGTCGGCCAGCAGGCGCAGCGGGATCAGCGGCGCGACCGCGCGGCGCTCGACGGGGACGAACGCTACGAGCAGCGCCAGCCCGGCCACGATCAGCCCGCCCGTGCGCAGCTCCAGCCAGCCGGGCAGCGCGCCCCCGGCGTCCGGGTGCGACCGCTCGCTGAGACCCACGAGCGCGAGCCCGACGGCCACCGTCAGCAGCCCGATCCCGGCGAGGTCCAGCGGCATCGAGCGCGCCTCGCTGCGCCCGACCGAGCGGGGCAGCACGCGCGCGACGACCGCCAGCGCGACGACCCCGAACGGCAGGTTGACGAGGAAGACGGAGCGCCACCCGACCTGGTCGGTCAGGAACCCGCCGATCAGCGGCCCGGCGATGAACGCGATGCCCATCAGCCCGGCCATCGCGCCCTGCAGCGCCGCGTTGCGCCGCCCGCCGTAGAGGTCGGCGACGAGGATGAACGACAGCCCCTCCAGCGCGCCGGCGCCGAGTCCCTGCAGCGCCCGCCACGCGATCAGCTGCTCCATCGACCCCGCCGACGCCGCCAGCGCCGAGCCGGTCAGGAACAGTGCCATCCCGATCAGCAGCAGCGGCTGACGCCCGTAGCGGTCCGACAGTCGGGCGTACACCGGCAACGAGACGGTGGCCGGGACGAGGTAGGCGGTCACGACCCACACGTACAGCGAGCTGCCGCCGAGCGCGGTGACGATCGTCGGCAGCGCGGTGCCGACGATCGTCTGGTCGAGCATCGCCAGCAGCAGCCCGGACATCACCGCGGCCATGAGCAGGCGCTGACGGGCGGGAGTGAGCGTCGCGGCGAAATCCATATGACGAAACTGACATGTCAAGTTCGACATGTCAAGATCGGAATAGGCTGGAGCCATGTCCCTGCGCCACGCGCTGCTCGGTCTCCTCTGGACGAAGCCCTCGTCCGGCTACGAGCTCGTCGGCCGCTTCGAGGGCTCGCTGGGCAACGCCTGGCACGCCAGTCACTCGCAGATCTACCCGGAACTCGCGCGCCTCCGGGAGGAGGGCATGGCCGAGGTCGTCGGCGAGGGGCCGCGCAACAGCCGCACCTGGGCGGCGACCGACGCCGGCCGCGCCGAGCTGCGCCGCTGGCTGACCGAGACCGAGCCGAACCGGTCGATCCGCAACGAGACCGGCGTGCGCTGGTTCGTGCTCTTCCTGCTCGACCCCGACGACCGCCGCGCCGTGCTCGAGCGCGAGTTGGCCTACGTCGACGAGGAGGCTGCGCGGCTCGACGAGACGCGGACGCGGATCGATGCGGACGGCGGCTCGGCCTTCCGCCCGGTCGTCGACCTCGGTATCCGCATGGACGCGGTCATGCAGGAGTGGTTGCGCGAGCAGATCGACGCGACGCGCGAGCCCTGACGGTCTCCGGCAGCGAGAGCGCCAGCACGTCTCGTCCAAGTCGAGCGCGGCGGCGATGCGATCGGAGACGATCATCCCGGCGAGCGCCGCGAGCTGACTCATGCTGATCCGCTCGACGTGACGGTGGTGCCATCGGGCAGCCGGCCGATGGTGCCGTTCCCGGCGAGCGCGGGCTACCTCGCGCCAGTCCTGGTCGATGGTGACGCCCCAGCCGGGGCCGCCGAAGGTGTCGTTGGCGGCGGCGCGGACGTCGTCCGGCGTCGCGACCGCGAAGCGGGACTGCTCGAGCATGTGACCGCACCGGCCGGCGGCGATAGTCGAACGACAGCTCACCATCGCTCGGGTGCTCGGTGGCGTGCGGACGATGAGGCGCATGGCGGTCGAGTCGACCTCGGGCGTGGTGTGGAAGCGCGGGACCGACGCGATGATCTGGGCCTTGCTCAGGACGCATCCGTACTGCCGCCGCACGTTGGACGGCCAACTCTCCGTGACGCCGGGGCGGCGCCGAGCGTCGCTACTGGCCCGCACCCCCGAAGCGGGGGTCGGGTGGGTGGGGGTGCGGGACGTTATCCCCGCCCTGGGTGCAGAACGTCCCGCACCCCCGATCCCGGCGCAGGCGGAACCCGAGGTCCGCTGGCTCGACATCCCCGGCCACCTCTCGCCGCCCGGCTGACCGGCTGATCGGCTGATTGGAGCACGGCCGCCTTGGGCAGCCAACGCGTATGCCTCTCGCCATCGTCACCGGGTCGGACTCGGGTATCGGACGCGCGACGGCGGTCGCGCTCGCGCAGGCCGGATACGACGTCGGGATCACCTGGCGCTCCGACCAGGTTGGCGCCCAGGGCACCGCCGACGAGGTCCGGGCCACCGGACGTGCCGCTCACATCGCCCACCTCGACCTCGGGGACCCTGCCACCGCGGCGGGGATCATCGACGGACTGGCCGAGGAGCTGGGCGGGCTGGACGTCCTCGTCAACAACGCGGGAGGCGGGAACGCGGGCCCCGTGCTCGAGATCGAGCTCGACGACCTCGCGCAGACGCTCAACGTCAACGTCGTCGGGTCGTTCGCGTGCGCCCAGGCCGCGGCCCGGCGGATGATCAGCGCCGGCACCGCGGGCCGCATCATCAACGTCACGTCGATCCACGAGCACCTGCCGCTTCCCGGAGCGGCCGACTACGTCGCCGCCAAGCACGCGCTCGGCGGGCTGACCAAGTCCATGGCCCTCGAGCTCGCACCGCACCGCATCACGGTGAACTCCGTCGCTCCCGGGCAGATCGCCACGGAGATGACCGGCAACGACGACGTCGACCCGCACACCATCGAGCGGCCGAAGATCCCGCTGCGCCGTCCCGGCGACGCGCGCGAGGTCGCCGCGATGATCGTCGCGCTGGCCGGACCCGGCGGCGGCTACACCACCGGCGCGTCGCTCCTCGTCGACGGCGGCATGGCGCTCGTCGGCCCGGCGCTGGCCAACTGAACGCGACGACGGTGGTGACCCGCGGTTGCGGGTAGCCGCGCACCGTCAGACGCCGTCGGCGCGGCTGCTCGCCTCCGGCTCCGGCGACTCCGGCGGCGATGCCGGCACCGATGCGTGGGAGCAGGCGCCCGCGCCCGCCAAGGTGGCCGAGCGCATCGTCGAAGGGGTGTTCCAGCGAACCCTGCCGGCGCGGCGGATCATCTGGCCACCAGCGTCATGCACTGGAGCTACGGCACGAGCTGGGGCCTGGTCTACGGGGCGCTGAGCGGGAGTACGCCGACCGCCGGCGGCCCCCGGCGAGGCTTGGGCGTCGGGACGACCTACCGCCTGCTCGACCGCCGCTGACCCGCCCGGCTACTGGGCGCGCATCTCCCAGTCCGACGGTGCCTTGCGCGTGCGGGCCGCCCGGCGGAACTCCCGGTAGGCGGTGCCGATCACGTCGATGGAGATGCCGGCGGGGCAGACCAGCTGGCACTCGCCGTAGTTCGTGCAGCCCCCGAAGCCCTCGGCGTCCATGGCCAGCACCATCGAGCGGCTGCGCTCGTTGCGCTCGGGCTGGCCCTGGGGCAGCAGGTTCAGGGCCGTGAGCTTGGCGCCGGTGAACAGCATCGCGGAGCCGTTGGGGCACGCGGCGACGCACGCCCCGCAGCCGATGCACGCCGCGGCGTCCATCGCGCGCTCCTGGACGGCGGGGCTGACGGGCATCGAGTTGGGGTCCGGCTGCGGCCCCGTGCGCACCGAGATGTACCCGCCGGACTGGATGATGCGGTCCAGGGGCGAGCGGTCGGTGACCAGGTCGCGCAGGACGGGGAACGGGTTGACCCGGAACGGCTCGACGCGGATCGTCGCGCCGTCGGCGAAGTCGCGCATGTAGGTCTGGCAGGTCGTGACCTGGTTGGGGCCGTGGGGCAGCCCGTCGATCAGCAGCGAGCACGAGCCGCAGATGCCCTCGCGGCAGTCGCTGTCGAAGGCGATCGTGCGCGAGCCCTGCTGGATCAGGCGCTCGTTGAGCTGGTCGAGCATCTCCAGGAAGGACGCCTCGCGGTCGATCTCGTCGATCTCATAGCGCTCGAAGCGGCCGTCGCTGTCGCGGCTGTCCTGCGTCCAGATGTCCAACGTGAACCTCATCTGCCGAGGATGCGTGCGCCGATCATGCGGCCCCACTACCCACGATCGACCCGCTGCCCACCCGGAGCGCGCAACCGGTCGGTGACGACGATCCGCCCCCGCGACCGGGCTAGGAGCACCCGCCGCTGGGTAAGGGCGGGCGCGATGTCCGCCTCCATCGAGCTCTCCATCCTTCCCGGCCGGCCCTTCCCCCAGGGCGCCACCCCCGATGCCGCCGGCACGAACTTCTCGCTCTGGGCCGCCGGAGCGCAGCGCGTCGAGCTGTGCCTGTTCGACGACGACGGCGCCGAACGGCGCATCGAGGTGGAGCAGCAGTCCGCGCTGCAGTGGCACTGCTTCGTCGAGGGCGTCGGCCCCGGCCAGCGCTACGGCTACCGCGTCCACGGCCCCTGGGATCCGGCCCAGGGCCTGCGCTTCAACCCGGCCAAGCTGCTGCTGGACCCGTACGCGAAGGCGATCGACGGAACGGTCGACTGGCACGGCCCGACGCTGCTGCCCTACGTGGCCGACGGCGGCGAGGACAGCGACCTCACCATCGACGAGACCGACAGCGCAGCGGCGATGCCGAAGTCGGTCGTGGTCGACGAGGCCTACGACTGGGAGGGCGACGAGCCGCTGCAGCGGCCGTGGAGCGACACGGTCATCTACGAGGCGCACGTCCGCGGGATCTCGATGCGCCACCCCGCGGTCCCGCAGGAGCTGCGCGGCACCTACGCCGGGCTCGCGTCCCCGCCGGTCATCGAGCACCTGACCCAGCTCGGCGTGACCGCGGTGGAGCTGCTGCCCGTCCACCATTTCATCGACGAGAGCTTCCTCGTCGACCGCGGCCTGACGAACTACTGGGGCTACAGCTCGATCGGCTTCCTCGCCCCGCACGGGCCGTATGCCGCCGCGGGTTCACGCGGCGAGCAGGTGCGCGAGTTCAAGGACATGGTCAAGGCGCTGCACGCGGCGGGGCTGGAGGTGATCCTCGACGTCGTCTTCAACCACACCGCCGAGGGCAACCACCTCGGGCCGATGCTCTCGTTCAAGGGGATCGACAGCGGCGCGTACTACCGCGTCGCCGAGGACCCGCGCTACTTCCTCGACTACACCGGCACGGGCAACAGCCTCGACCCGACCGACCCGCAGGTCCTGCGGCTGATCATGGACTCGCTGCGCTACTTCGCCACCGACTGCCACGTCGACGGCTTCCGCTTCGACCTGGCGGCTGCGCTCGCGCGCGGCCTGCACGAGGGCGACCGGCTCTCGGGCTTTTTGGACACGATCCAGCAGGATCCGGTCCTGTCCCAGGTCAAGCTCATCGCCGAGCCGTGGGACGTCGGGCCCGGCGGCTACCAGGTCGGGGCCTTCCCGGTGCTGTGGAGCGAGTGGAACGGCGAGTACCGCGACGACATGCGCGACTTCTGGCGCGGCGCGCTGTCGGTGGCGGCCTTCGCGGAGCGCTTTGCCGGCTCGGCCGACCTCTACGCCGACGGTCGCCATCCGAACGCCTCGATCAACTTCATCACCGCCCACGACGGCTTCACCCTGCGCGACCTCGTCTCGTTCGACGAGAAGCACAACGAGGCCAACCAGGAGGACAACCAGGACGGCGCGAACGACAACCGCTCCTGGAACTGCGGAGCCGAGGGGGAGACCGACGACGCCGAGGTCCTCGCCCTGCGTGCCCGTCAGCAGCGCAACCTGCTGGCCACGCTCGTCCTCTCCCAGGGCGTCCCGATGCTGCTCGGCGGCGACGAGGCGGGACGCTCCCAGGGCGGCAACAACAACGCGTGGTGCCAGGACAACGAGATCTCCTGGCTGGACTGGGAGGGCACGGACGCCGAGCTGATCGACTTCACCCGCCGGCTGATCGCGCTGCGCCGCGAGGAGCCGGTCTTCGGGCGGCGCTCGTTCTTCAGCGGGCGCGACGAGCAGGGGTCGGGGCTGCCCGACATCGTGTGGATGCGCCCCGACGGACCGGCGATGACCGACGAGGACTGGGAGCGCGAGGACGCGCACGCGCTGGGCGCCTTCCTCAACGGCCACGAGGCCGAGCCCGACGACGAGACCGGCGAGCCCGCCCCGCCCGCCGACTCGTTCCTGCTGCTGTTCAACGCCCACCACGACGGCGTCGAGTTCACCATCGAGGCCGAGCTGGGTGAGGGGTGGCAGATCGAGCTGGCCTCGGACCGGGACGGGGAGGCGGCTGCGGGCGGCCCGGTCGACGGCGGCTCGACGATCCTGCCGGGGAGGTCACTGCGGATCCTGCGACGGAGGGCGTGACGATGGCGACGACGGTGGGACGGTTCATCCTGGAGCGGCTCGGCGAGTGGGACGTGCGCCGCGTCTACGGGTATCCCGGCGACGGGATCAACGGGATCCTCGGCGGCTTCCACGGCCTGGAGAACGGGGTCGAGTTCGTGCAGGTCCGCCACGAGGAGATCGCGGCGTTCGCGGCCTGCGCGCACGCGAAGTTCACGGGGGAGGTCGGCGTCTGCCTGGCCACGAGCGGGCCCGGCGCGATCCACCTGCTCAACGGGCTGTACGACGCCAAGCTCGACCATCAGCCGGTCGTGGCGATCGTCGGCCAGCAGGCGCGCATGTCGCTGGGCAGCGACTACCAGCAGGAGGTCGACCTCAACACCCTGTTCAAGGACGTCGCCGGCGAGTTCGTGCAGACGCTGATGGTCCCGGAGCAGGCGGCGGAGCTGGTCGACCGCGCGATGCGGATCGCCAAGGCGACGCGGGCGCCCACCGCGATCATCGTCCCCAACGACGTCCAGGAGCTCGAGTACAGCGCGCCCCCGCGCGCGCACGGCGCGGTGTTCTCCTCGTCGGCGCCGGTCGGCCACGTGCGGGTCGCGCCGGACTCCGGCGGGCTGCGCCGCGCCGCCGACATCCTCAACGCCGGCGAGCGGGTCGCGATCCTCGTCGGTCAGGGCGCCAAGCACGCGGTGGACGAGCTCGAGCAACTGGCCGACGTGCTCGGCGCCGGCGTCGCAAAGGCGCTCAACGGCCGCGCCGTCCTGTCGGACGAGCTGCCGTGCGTCACCGGCTCGATCGGGCTGCTGGGCACCAAGCCGTCCTACGACCTGATGGAAGGGTGCGACACCCTGCTGATGATCGGCTCGAGCTTCCCCTACTCGGAGTGGCTGCCCGAGCCCGGCCGGGCGCGGGGCGTGCAGATCGACATCGACGCCAAGCTCATCGGGACGCGCTATCCGATGGAGGTCAACCTCGTCGGCGACGCCGTCGAGACGCTGCGTGAGCTGCTCCCCCTGCTGACGCGCAAGGAGGACCGCTCGTGGGAGGAGAAGGTCGTCACCGGCGTGGAGCGGTGGTGGCGGATCCTCGACGAGCAGGCCCACACCGCCGCCGATCCCATCAACCCGATGCTCGTCTTCCACGAGCTGTCGCGGCGCCTGCCCGACGGGGTGATCCTGACGGCGGACTCGGGCTCGGCCACCGACTGGTGGGCGCGCCACCTGCGTCTGCGCCGCGGGATGGACGCTGCGCTGAGCGGGACGCTGGCGACGATGGGCCCGGCGGTGCCCTACGCGCTGGCGGCGAAGCTCGCCCACCCGGATCGTCCGGTGATCGCGACGGTGGGCGACGGCGCGATGCAGATGCTGGGCAACTCCGCGCTCATCGACCTCGCCCGCTACCGCGACCGCTGGAGCAACCAGCAGCTCGTCGTCTGCGTCCTGCACAACAACGACCTCAACCAGGTCACGTGGGAGCAGCGGGTCATGAACGGCGACCCCAAGCTCGAGGCCTCCCAGCTGCTGCCCGACTTCGACTACGCCGGCTACGCGCGGCTCATCGGCCTGCACGGCATCCGGGTGGAGCGACCCGAGGACGTCGGGCCCGCATGGGACGAGGCGCTGGCGGCGGGCGGGCCGGCGGTCATCGACGTGCTCACCGATCCCGAGGTCCCCCCGCTGCCGCCGCACGTCCGCTTCGAGCAGGCCAAGGGGTTCGCCTCCGCGATCCGCCACGGGGACCCGGCGCGGCGCCAGACGATCACCCAGGCGCTGAGGGGCAAGCTGGCGGAGCTCAAGACGCGCTAGGTCCGCGCGATTGGACCGGCGCGAGCGCGGGCAAGTGCGCGCCGTGGTCCGCTCGCGCCACCAGTACGACGGTCTCGCGTCGCTCTACCTGCCCATCGGCCTGGGCGTGTTCGCGCTCGTGGTCGTGCTCTTCGTCGTCTTCCTGTGGCGCTACCGCGCGTCCGCCCGCCCGGAGGCCGACCGGCGCTCGCGCAGCAACATGGCCGAGGGCGCCTGGATCGCCGTCGTCGCCGCGATCGTCGCGGTCCTGCTCGTCGCGACGCTGCACACCGAACAGCGCGTCGACGCGCGGGCACCGGACCCGGCGGTGAGCGTGGAGGTCACCGCGGCGAAGTGGGACTGGCATTTCGCCTACGCGGGCGGCACGATCCTCCGCAACGAGGCCGTGGTCCCGGCTGGACGGACGATCCGCTTCGCCGTGCGCTCGCTGGACGTGCTGCACGGCTTCTGGATCCCCGACGTCCGCTTCCAGCGCGACGTCTGGCCCGAGCACGTCGAGCGCTTCGACCTCGTCTTCGACCGCGCCGGGACCTACCCGGGCGTGTGCGCCTGGTTCTGCGGGCTGCGCCACCAGAACATGCACTTCGTGGTGCGTGCGCTGGAGCCTGCCGCGTTCGCGACGTGGGCGGCGGAGCACGCGGCGCGATGACCGTCACCGCCCCGCCGCCGCCCCGGCTGTCGCTCCTGCAGCTCGTCGGCTCGACCGATCACAAGCGCATCGCGCGGCACATGATCGCCGTCGCGCTGCTGTTCTTCGTGGCCGGCGGCGTGATGGCGCTGCTCATGCGCTCCGAGCTCGCCCGGCCCGGCCTCCAGGTCGTCTCCACCTCGACCTACAACGGGCTCTTCACCATGCACGGGTCGACGATGATCTACCTGTTCATGACACCGATCGCGCTCGCGCTCGGCCTCTATCTCGTGCCGCTGCAGATCGGTGCGCGCGAGATCATGGGGCCGCGGTGGGCCCTGGCCGGATTCGTCCTCTACGTCGTCGGCGGCGTCGGCATGTTCCTCGGCTTCCTGACCACGGGCGGGCCCGCTCGCGCGACGTGGATCGGGGTCGATCCGCTGTCGGACACCATCAACACGCCGGGCGTCGGCATGGACCTGTGGGTCATCGGCGTGGCGGTGGCGACGCTGGGGGAGCTGCTCGTGGGCAGCTGCATCCTGGCCACCGCGCTGCGTCGCCGCGCGCCCGACATGACGCTGAAGCGGATGCCCGTCTTCACGTGGACGATGGTCGCCACCTGCCTGATGGTGTGCTTCGCGTTCCCCGTGCTCGTCGTGGCGATGGCGCTGCTGTGGGTCGACCGCCAGTACGGCGGCGTGTTCGGCGGCTCCGACGGGCCGATCGTCTACCAGCAGCTGTTCTGGTTCTACGGGCACCCCGTCGTCTACGTGATGTTCTTCCCGTTCGTCGGGGCGGTCGGCGAGGTGTTCGCCACCTTCTCGGGCCGGCGCTTCTTCGGCTACTCGCTGTTCATCGTGTCGCTGCTGTCGTTCACCGCGCTGTCGATGAGCGTCTGGGCCCATCACCTGTTCACCAGCGGCCGGGTGACGAACCACTACTTCGCGGTGACGTCGACGCTGATCGCGATCCCCGCGGGGATCGAGTACTTCGACCTGCTGGCGACGCTGTGGCGCGGGCGGCTCCGCTTCACCGTGCCGTTCCTGTTCGGCGCCGGCTTCTTCGTGCAGTTCCTGGTTGGCGGCCTCACCGGGATCTGGGTCGCGTCTCCGCCGCTGGACTACCACGCGCACAACTCGTACTTCGTCGTCGCGCACTTCCACTACACGCTGTTCGCCGGCAGCGCGTTCGGCCTGTTCGCCGCGCTCTTCTATTGGTGGCCGAAGATCACCGGCGTCCTGCTGCGCGACGGGCTGGGGAAGGTCCAGTTCTGGCTGCTCGTCGCCGGCACGAACCTCACCTTCTTCCCGATGTTCCTGCTCGGCCAGGACGGGATGACGCGGCGGATCGCCGATTACCCGAGAGCCGAGGGCTGGGGGACACTGAACCTGCTGTCGACGATCGGCGCGTTCACGATCGCGCTCGGCGTCGCCGTCTTCCTGCTCAACGTCGCCGTGTCGCTGCGCCGGCGCCGGCCGGCCGGCGCCGATCCGTGGGACGGCCAGACGCTGGAGTGGGCGACGAGCTCGCCGCCGCCCCGCCACAACTTCGACGTGCTGCCCCCCGTGCGCTCCTACGCGCCCCTGCTGGACCTCAAGCAGGGGGGAGAGACGTGATCGTCCTGCTCGGATGGGGCGCGCTGCTGCTCCTGGGTGCGGTGCTGCAGCTCTGCCTCGGCGACGACACGATCGAGCTCGCGCTGCAGGGCGGGATGGGCGTCGCGGCGGTGGACGTCGGCGTCGCGATGGCCCTGGGGCGTCGGCGACGCGCG
>JAOPZL010000043.1 GCA_025964175.1 Solirubrobacterales bacterium | reverse complement strand
CGGCGGCGGCGCCGACCTGGTCGGATGCGATGACGGGGACTCCCTGGTGCATGGCTTCGTTGGCGATCAGCCCCCACGGCTCGCGGAAGGTCCGCGTCCGCAGCGACGGTATGACCAGGACGTCTGAGCCCGCCAGGAAGTTGCGCACCTCCGTCGCCGGGACGGGCGGATCGCCGACGAACACGGCGTCCGGCCACGCCTCCTGGAGCAGCGCGCGGCCCTTCTCCGGCGCGCCGCGACCGACGAACAGGACCTGGAAGTCGCGCTCGCGGCGCGGACGGTCGGCCGGCGCGGACCAGAACCCCGGATCGACGGCCTGCGGCGCGACATGGACGTGGTGCGCGCCGCGCCTCGTCACGTACCGCGACACGTGCGACCCATAGGTGGCGACCGCGTCGGCGGAGCGGTAGAGGCCGAGCGTCGGGAGGTAGGAGAGCGCGTGGGCGGCGCTGATCGGGTGCGCCCACAGCCCGGTCCACAGGACGAACGGGATCCCGGCGCGGCGGGCGCCGCTGGCCGCGGCCAGCGGGGCGACGCGACCGCCGAGCCCGCCGATCACGGCGCGGTAGCGACCGGAGGCGGCGAGCGCGTGGATGCGCCGCTGGTCGACCTCGCGGTGGGGCACGGGCAGCGCGACGCGATCGCTGCCGCCGTGGGCGTCGGCGCCGCCGAAGAGCGCGACCTCGATCACCTCGCGCTCGTGCAGGGCGGCGAACGGCGCGACGCGATCGGGCGGCGCGTGGCCGGTGACGAGGAGGACGGGGCGGATCGGGTGGGGCGAGGAGGTGACGGGCGCGGGCCGCCCGGGCGCGTCGCTCATCCGCGCACGCGCAGCGCGTCCTCGTAGGCCGCGACCGTCGACGCCCCGGACGCCGCCCACGTGAACCCGCGCGCCACGGTGTCGCGGGCCTGGTGGCCGAGCTCGTGCAGGTAGGTCGGTTCGGCCAGCAGCTCGAGGATCTGGGCGGCGAGCGCCTCGACGTCGCCCGGCGGCACGAGCACGAGCCCGTCGCCGATCTCGCGCGGGCCCGGCTCGCCGAGCGACCCGATCGCGGGCACGCCCGCGGCCATCGCCTCGATGTAGGCGACGCCGAACGCCTCGTCGGTCGACGGCATCACGAACAGCGAGCAGCGCCGCGCGGCCTCCAGGGCGGCGGCGTGCTCGAGCTGGCCGGCGAACTCGACGTCGACGTCGAGCTCTCGCGCGAGCTGCTCGAGCGCGCCGCGCTCGGGGCCGTCGCCGATGATCAGGTAGCGCAGCCGCGGGCCGCGGTCGCGCAGCAGCCACAGCGCGCGGATCACGTCGGCGTGGCGCTTGCGGGCGATCAGGTGGGCGACGGTGACGAGCGTGTCGTGGCGCTTGATCGTCTCGCCCGGCAGGTCGGTTCCGAGGTGCACGACGCGCACGTCCTCGGCGCCATGGCGGCGCGCCATCTCGGCGATCCCCTGCGAGTTGGCCAGCGTGAGCCGCGCCGCGCCGAGCGTCCGGCGGACCGCCTCTTCGCCGCCGGGCACGCGCTGGGGGACGTAGAGGACATCGGGGCCGTGGACGGACACGACGAGCGGCGCGCGCAGGTGGGAGCGCAGCACCGCGTCGCCGGTGGGGACGCCGTTGTGGGCGTGGACGAGGTCGAACGGGAAGCGGCGGCGCAGCAGGCGCATCGTCGCGGCCAGTGGCGGCGCGGCCCACGAGCCCCAGCGGGCGTAGGCGCGCTCGCGCGGCGGCGAGACGAACGGGACGTACGTGACGCGCAGCCCCTCGCGCTCCTGCACGCGCGGCTCGCGCAGGCGCCGGCCCAGCTCGGTCAGCGCGCGGCGATCACGCAGCGAGGCGCGCGGCGGGACGAGCCGGTGCAGCACGACGACCTCGACCTCGGCCCCCGCGTCCCGGGCGGCCACCGCCTGGCGGTGCGCCCAGAGCCCGAGGACCGGATCGCGCTCCGACGGGTAGAACTCGGCGACGACGAGAACCTTCACGCAATGCGCAAAGCTACACGTGCGTGCGCACGGTTCGGTTGGCGGCGTCGCGATCCAGGTACGGGCGGTCGGTCAGGAACGCGCGGGCCTCGGCCACGGCGGCCTCGCGCGAGTAGGCCGAGCCGGCCGGCGCGGCCGCGTGCAGGACGGGCACGGCGTCGACCACGCCGAGACGCCAGCCGCGCTCGCGGGCCAGCGCGGACCAGTGGACGTCCAGGCCCCAGCCCATCCGCAGCGGCGGGAAGGGGAGGAGGTCGGAGAAGGCGTCGGCGCGGATCAGGGTGACCGGGCCGATCTCGACGAACGCCGTCTCCCGGGCGGTCGCGAACGGGTGGCGGCGCGTGACCGACCAGGCGGCGTGCGAGTGCAGGCGGTGCGCCGGCTGGGCGAGCGTGAGGTCGAGGCGACGGGCGGCGGCGAGCAGCGCGTCGAGGAAGCCGGCCGGGAGGACGACGTCGTCGTCGAGGACGAGGAGCCAGTCGTGGCCGGTGGGCGGATGGGCGTCGAGCAGCGCGTCGAGGTTCTCGAACTTGCCGCGCGTCCCGGGTCCGGTCGTGGCGAGCTCGACGTGGTGGCGGCTGCGCGCGAGGTCCTGCGTGAGCGCCGCGAACAGCGCGCGGTGCTGCTCGTCCTCGCGCGCGACGGCGAGGGCGAGGACGCGCTGGGGCGGGGTGCGGCGGGCGGCCCGCTTCAGGCGCGCGCGGGCGGGCAGCGAGGTGAGGTT
>JAOPZL010000042.1 GCA_025964175.1 Solirubrobacterales bacterium | reverse complement strand
TCGCGCGCCACGGCGTCGCGCTGCGCGACGACCGCGCCCGGGCCGTCGGGCTCGTGGCCGAGACGTTCACGACGCTCGCCGTCGAGCTGGGCCTCAACGGCGAGGCGCGGCTGCGCTTCCGTCCGCGCTCCAAGGCAGGGAGCGCCGAGGAGCTCGCGGCCGAGCTCGCCGAGCGCACCGATTCCGATCTGGACCGCGGCTTCACCGGCCACGGGCCGCACCGCGATGACCTCCTGCTGGAGCGCGACGGGCGTGAGCTGCGCTCGTTCGGCTCCCAGGGCGAGCAGCGCCTCGGCCTGCTCGCGCTCCTGCTGGCCGAGCGCGAGGCGCTGGCCGATGCGCGCGGGACCGTGCCGCTCCTGCTGCTGGACGACGTCATGAGCGAACTGGACCCCGACCGCCGCGAGCGGCTCGCGGTGCGCGTGGCCCGCCACGGCCAGTCGGTGGTCACCACGACGGACCTGGCCTTCATGCCGGCGGTGCGCGACGCGCCGGTGCTCCGCGTGGCGGTGGAGGACGGGGTGCTGACTCCGGAGGGCCTGGACGCGCCAGGCGCGGCCGCCGCCCCGGCCGCCCCGGCCCCGCCACGGGCCGCTGCCGGCGACGCCCTCGAGGCCGCCGCGTGACCATGCGCCGCAGCGCCCCGCGACCGCTGTCGATCGCCCTCCAGTCGCTCGAGCGCACCATCGCGCCGAGCACCCCGCTGGCGCGGATCCAGCAGGCCTGGCCGGCCGCTGTGGGGGAGGTGGTCGCCGCGAACGCGGTGCCGCTGCGCGAGCGCGGGGGCACCCTGACCGTCTACTGCAAACAGGCCGTCTGGGCCCAGGAGGTCAGCCTCATGGCCGCCGAGGTCACGGCCAACCTCAACCGCGAGCTGGGCGACGATCTGGTGCGCGAGATCCGCACCACGGCAACCCCTCGCTAGACCCGCGTGTTTTCGTGGTTTTGCAGGCAGAAAACCCCGTCGCAATCAGGGGTTTGACCCCCCTCACCTGCTATACTTCTGTCAACTTGAACGTTTCCGCCCCGGACCGCCGCCGTTTGTGGCGCGACCGGGGCGTTCGCATGTAATCGGAGGATCTTTGGCCGCTGACGACCCCAAGCCCACGCAGTCCTACGACGCCCAGGACATCACCGTCCTCGAGGGTCTCGAGGCGGTGCGCAAGCGGCCGGGCATGTACATCGGCTCGACCGGCGTGCGCGGCTTGCACCACCTCGTCTACGAAGTCGTGGACAACTCCGTCGACGAGGCGCTGGCGAAGAACGCCAGCAAGGTCGACGTGACGATTCACCCCGACAACTCCATCACCGTCGTCGACGACGGCCGCGGCATCCCCGTCGCGATGATGGAGAAGGAGGGCAAGCCGGCCGTCGAGGTCGTGCTCACCGTGCTGCACGCCGGCGGCAAGTTCGGCGACGGCGGCGGCTACAAGGTGTCGGGCGGCCTGCACGGCGTCGGCGTCTCGGTGGTCAACGCGCTGTCGGAGGCGCTGACCGTCACGGTGCGCCGCGACGGCTACGTCCACTCCCAGGACTACGTCCGCGGCGCGCCGCAGGGCCCGCTGGTCCGCGGCGAGCAGACGAAGGAGACCGGGACGACGATCACGTTCCGCCCCGACGCCGAGATCTTCGAGACGACGGAGTACGACTTCGCCACGCTCGAGCAGCGCCTGCGCGAGACCGCGTTCCTGACCGCCGCCCTGCACATCACGCTCACCGACGAGCGCGGCGAGTCCAAGAAGCACGTCGAGTTCCACTACGAGGGCGGCATCCGCGACTTCGTCTCGTTCATGAACGAGGCCAAGGAGCCCATCACCAAGGACGTCATCTACTTCTCGGCCGACTCCGGAGACGGCGAGGTCGAGGTGGCGATGCAGTGGAACACGACCTATCAGGAGTCGATCCACTCGTTCGCCAACAACATCAACACGCATGAGGGCGGCACGCACATGTCGGGCTTCCGCTCGGCGCTGACGCGCACCCTGAACGCGTGGGCGCGCAAGCAGGGCAACCTGCTGCGCGAGAAGGACGAGAACCTCAGCGGCGAGGACGTGCGCGAGGGCCTGACCGCGGTCATCTCGGTCAAGCTGGGCGAACCGCAGTTCGAGGGTCAGACGAAGACCAAGCTCGGCAACCCCGGCATCGAGGGCCTCGTCCAGCAGGTCGTCAACGAGAAGCTCGGCGAGTACTTCGAGGAGCACCCCAAGGAGGGGCGCGCGATCGTCATGAAGGCGATCCAGGCCTCGCAGGCCCGCGCGGCCGCCCGCAAGGCGCGGGACCTCACCCGGCGCAAGTCGCCGCTCGGGGGCGCCGGCCTGCCCGGCAAGCTCGCCGACTGCTCGGTCCGCGACCCCTCGCTGGCCGAGATCTTCATCGTCGAGGGCGACTCCGCCGGCGGCTCGGCCAAGCAGGGCCGCGACCGCAACACGCAGGCGGTCCTGCCGCTGCGCGGCAAGATCCTCAACGTCGAGAAGAGCCGGATCGACAAGGTCCTCAAGAACGAGGAGATCCAGGCGCTGATCACCGCGATCGGGGCCGGCATCCGCGACGAGTTCAACATCGAGTCGGCGCGCTACCACAAGATCATCCTGATGACGGACGCCGACGTCGACGGCGCGCACATCCGCACGCTCGTGCTGACGCTGCTGTTCCGCGAGATGCCCGAGCTGATCGACGCCGGCTACATCTACATCGCCAAGCCCCCGCTCTACAAGATGAAGCAGGGCAACCAGGAGCGCTACATCGAGAAGGAGTCCGAGCTGGAGGAGATCCTGCTCGGCGACAAGCTCGAGAAGATCGACGTCCTGGACCGCAACCAGAAGCAGTTCAAGCTGACCGACACCCGGTGGCAGCGCTTCTCGCGCCTGCTCAAGCAGTACGAGGGCTGGTCGTCGGCGCTGCGGGCCGAGCACGGGCACGACGTCGTCGCCTTCCTGGAGGAGTCGTCGCTGCTGGACGAGGGCGCGATGACGCCCGAGGCGGCGCTCGCGCTGCTGTCGCGCGCTCCGCAGGAGGGCGAGCCGTTCCAGACCGAGATCATCGATCGCGAGCCCGAGTCGCTCGTCGTGCGCGCGGTCGAGACCAAGACCGGCCTGGCGACGACGCACAAGCTCCCGCGGGCCCTGTTCGACTCCAACGAGTACCGCCAGTTCGTGCGCGTCCACACCCAGCTCCTCGAGCTGGCGGGCACCGCGCCGTTCCACGTGACCTTCGGGGACGACCAGGAGGAGGCGCTGTCGTTCGAGAGCCTGCGCGCCACGGTGCTCAAGCTGTGCACCAAGCGGGTCACGCTCTCGCGCTTCAAGGGGCTGGGGGAGATGAACCCCGAGCAGCTGCGTGAGACGACGATGGATCCCGAGAGCCGGACGCTGGCCCAGGTCACGCTCGAGGACGCCGCGTCCGCCGATCTGCTGTTCTCGATGCTGATGGGCGACGTCGTCGAGCCCCGACGCGCGTTCATCGAGGAGAACGCGCGCCAGGTCGCCAACCTCGATGTCTGAGGTCGGCGTGCACACGAAATCGAAGGAGGTGACGCATGGGCACTGATCTGATCAGCGGCGGCAACATCGAGCCGCGCGCGCTCGAGGACGAGATGCGCACCGCGTATCTGGACTACGCGATGTCGGTGATCGTCGGGCGCGCTCTGCCCGACGTCCGCGACGGGCTGAAGCCCGTCCACCGCCGCGTGCTGTTCGCGATGGAGGAGGCCGGCCTCCAGCCCAACCGGGCCTACTCGAAGTCCGCCCGCATCGTCGGCGACGTGATGGGCAAGTACCACCCGCACGGCGACTCGTCGATCTACGACACGCTCGTGCGGATGACGCAGGACTTCTCCCTGCGCTACCAGCTCGCCGACGGCCAGGGCAACTTCGGCTCGATCGACGACGATCCCGCCGCCGCCATGCGGTACACGGAGGCCCGTCTCTCGCGGATGGCCGTCGAGATGCTGCGGGACATCGACGAGGACACCGTCCAGTTCGGCGACAACTACGACGGCAAGAACCAGGAGCCGCTGGTCCTCCCGTCGCGGTTCCCGAACCTGCTGGTCAACGGCTCGTCGGGTATCGCGGTCGGCATGGCCACGAACATCCCGCCGCACAACCTCACTGAGGTCATCGGCGCGGTCAAGGCCTACATCGACGACCCGGGCATCGACCTCGACGGGCTGATGGAGCACATCAAGGGCCCCGACTTCCCGACCGGGGGCATCATCCTCGGGCGCCAGGGGATCCGCGACGCCTACGAGACCGGCCGCGGGCGCGTCCGCGTGCGGGCCAAGGCCCACATCGAGGACATCGGCCGCGGCAAGGAGGCGATCATCGTCACCGAGCTGCCCTTCATGGTCAAGAAGGGCGGGCCGAACGGGCTGATCAAGAAGATCAGCGAGCTCGTCGAAGAGAAGAAGATCCCCGAGATCACGGAGATCCAGGACTACACCGACGGCCGGTCCGGGATGCGCGTGGTCATCGAGCTCAAGCGCGACGCGATCCCCAAGGTCGTGCTCAACAAGCTCTTCAAGCACACCGCGATGCAGTCGACGTTCGGCGTCAACACGGTGGCGCTGGTCGACGGCGTGCCGCGCACGCTGGGCCTGAAGTCGGTCATCAAGCACTACGTCGACCACCAGCGCGAAGTCATCGTGCGGCGGACGAAGTACCGCCTGCGCCAGGCCGAGGCCCGCGCGCACGTGTTGGAAGGCCTGCTGATCGCGATCGGCAACATCGACGAGGTCATCGCGCTCATCCGCGCCTCGCGCGACACCGACGCGGCCCGCACCGGCCTGATGGAGCGCTTCGAGCTGTCGCGCATCCAGGCCCAGGCGATCGTCGACCTGCGCCTCGGTCGCCTGACCGCGCTGGAGGCCGACAAGATCCAGGCCGAGTACAACGACCTCGTCGAGAAGATCGCCGAGTTCCGCGCCATCCTCGGCTCCGAGCAGCGCGTCCTGGACATCATCAAGGACGAGCTCGACGAGATCGACACGGCGTTCGGCGACGAGCGCCGCACGCTGATCACGCACTCCGAGGACGAGATCGACATCGAGGATCTCATCCCGGACCAGCAGATGGTCATCACGATCACGAAGACCGGCTACATCAAGTCGCTGCCGCTGATGACGTACCGCCAGCAGCAGCGCGGTGGCCGCGGCGTGACCGGGATGGACATGAAGGACGGCGACTACATCGAGCACCTCTTCGTGTGCTCGTCGCACGACTACCTGCTGTTCTTCTCCAACCGCGGCAAGGTCTACCGCTCCAAGGTCTACGACCTGCCCGAGGCGTCACGCACGTCCAAGGGCCGGGCGCTGGTCAACGTCCTGCCGCTGCGCGACGGGGAGCGGATCCAGTCCGTCCTCGCCACGCGCGCCTACGACGAGGGCCAGTACCTCATCTTCTCCACGAGGAAGGGCATCGTGAAGAAGACGGAGTTCCAGGCCTCCACCACGCCGATCAAGGCCGACGGCATCATCGCCATCAACATCCGCGACGACGACGAGCTCGTCGCCGTCCGGCGGACCAGCGGGGACGACGACATCCTGATCGTCTCGCGCAAGGGCCAGGCGGTGCGCTTCCACGAGGACGGCGCCCGCGCGATGGGCCGCGACACCTCCGGCGTGCGCGGGATGGACGTCTCCGGCAAGGACGACGCCGTGCTGGCCATGGACGTCGCCCGCGACGACCAGGAGCTGCTGGTCGTGACCGAGAACGGCTACGGCAAGCGGACGTCGATCAGCGAGTACCGCAAGACGAACCGCGGGGCCAAGGGCGTCGGGACGATCAAGCTCACCGACGCGAAGGGCGCGCTCGCCGCGGCCCTCGTGGTCCGCGAGCACCAGGAGCTGGTGTTCATCTCGATCGGCGGGATGGTCCAGCGCACCGCGGTGCGCGGCATCAGCCGCTACGGCCGCCTGTCGCAGGGCGTCCGCGTGATGAACATGAAGCCCGACGACACCGTGTCCGCGGTGGCGCTGGTCATCGAGGGCCAGGGTGGGGACATCGTCGACGGCGACGAGCAGCTGCCGCTCGACGAGGCATCGGCGGTCGTCGCTCTGGACGGCCCGCTGGAGCTCGACGCCACCGGGAGCGGCGAGGAGGGTCTGACGACGCTCGACTCCGATCCGGACTCCGCGGAGCTGCCGGTCGACGAGGACGTGCTGCCCGGCGGTCACGACGAGCGCAGCGGCGAGCTGGGCGGGAGCGAGACCAACGGCGATCCGACGCCCGAGGACTAGGCGAAGGCGAGATCCGGTCGGGCGTCGATCGCCCGGCGGCCCACATTCCGATGCAGCGGCGCGCCTCCGGGCGCGCCGTTTTGTCGTTCCCGTCTTGCGGGTTTGCTACTTTGGATTCACCAGAGAAAGGAGGTGGTCCGAATCTGTAGCGACAGTATTTACGGGACCCTGGAGGTGTCCGGCCGCTAGGTCGGATGGCTGGATCCGTTAGCGGAATCCAACCCGGGCCACCGTCGGGACGGCATGCCGGAAATGGTCCCCCCGGCGCACGCGCTTCACCGCGCGGGCAGCTTTGCCCCCGATCTCGTTCCAGTCATGTTGAACCGCGAAGGGCGTCTCGAGAGAGGCGCCCTTCGTGTTGGAACGGCGCCCGGTGGGCTTGTTCCAACTGGGAGCTTCGCCCAGGGGGCGAACTCCCGGCGTGCGTCTAGGCCGCGTCCGGAACTCCCGGCGTTGGTCTAGGCCGCGTCTGAGATGCCTGAGGGCGAGATCGCCCCCCGGGCGATCTCGCGGCCGGAAGACGCCCCCTGGGCGGCGTCCGGCAGGTACTGGCGCCAGCCCGAGGGGATCGTGGGGCTGGCGACGTGGATGAAGATCGCCGGGTGCGGCGTGCGCGGGAGGTTGCGCGGGACCATGCCGATCTGGTGCGGGAGCTTGTCGCCCTTGCGGCGGTTGCACGGCGCGCACGCGGCGACGATGTTCTCCCAGCCGGAGTCCCCGCCCTTGGAGCGGGGGATGACGTGGTCGACGGTCAGGTTGGAGCGGGAGCCGCAGTACTGACACGTCCAGGAGTCGCGTGCGAAGACCGCGCGCCGGGTGATCTTGCGCTTGTGCGTGTCGCGCGGGACCTTGACGTAGCTCACGAGGCGGATCACCACCGGGCGCGCGAACGTCGTGCTCTCGGAGTGCAGCTCCCAGCTGGATCGTTCGACCAGCTCGGCCTTCTGCTTCAAGACGAGCACCACGGCGCGACGAACCGTGCACACGTTGATCGGTTCATACGTCGCGTTGAGAACGAGCACCCGTCCGGCCGCCTGGTGTCCACGCCGCCGGTGCTCGTCGAGCGGCGTGGACGTCTGATCCGTTGGGCTTACCACCTCTGGCATACCGATCGCGGCCGAGTGTAGCGATCGGGGCGGCGCCGTCCGCTAATACGGCGCGACCGCGGCGGGGTAGGTGCCCAGCGTCCGCAGCCCCTCGCAGTGCGCCGTCAGCGCGGCGAGCGCCTCTGCGACCACGCCCTCGCGGGCGTCGCCGTCGAGGTCCACGAAGAACATGTAGTGCCCCAGTCCGATCCGCCGCGGGCGCGACTCGATGCGCGTCAGGTTCACGCCGCGCGTCGCGAGTTCGGCGAGGCAGTCCACGAGCCAGCCCGGCGTGGTGTCCCCGCCGCCCCAGAAGACGACCGAGGTCTTCCAGCGGGCCGCCGGGTCGGCGGGCGCCAGGGCGGCCCCGGCGTCTCTGGCGTCGCCGGCCCGCGCCAGCCACACGAAGCGCGTCTGGTTGTCGGAGCGGTCCTCGATCCGCTCGGCCAGCACGACGCAGCCGTAGAGGTCGGCGGCCAGTCGCGTGCCGATCGCCGCCCAGCCGGGGTCGTCGCTCTCGGCCACCATCCGCACCGCCTCGGCCGTCGAGCCGTTGGCGCTCATCGTGCGCGCGCCCGCCAGCGCGCCGCGCAGGAACCGCGTGCACTGGCCCAGTGCCTGGGGGTGGGAGACGACGAGCGAGATCTCCGAGAGCTCGGCCGGGGCGCGGGCGATCAGGTAGTGGCTGATCGGGCGCACGACCTCGCCGACGATGACGACGTCCTGCGTGTCGACGGCCAGCGCGTCGAGCGTCGCGTCCACCGAGCCCTCCAGCGCGTTCTCGATCGGCACCACGGCCCGGTCGACCGACCCGTCCTGCACGGCCACGACGGTGGCGAGGATGGTCGGCAGCGCGATCGGCTCGATCCCGGGCGGCGCACTGAACCGCAGCGCCTCCTCGGTGAACGTGCCCGGGGGACCGAAGTAGCCGACGCGCATCGCCGCCATCAGCCGCGCGGCGCTTCCTGCACCTCGTCCGCGAGCGCGAGGCGCACGGCCTCCTCCTCCTCGGGCGAGAGCTCGATGTCCGCCGCGCCGTCGCGGACCTGCTTGGCGTACAGGCGGGCCTGGTCGCGGTGGTGGATCGAGGAGAGGACGATGCCCGAGCGCGTCGCGTCGAGCAGGGCGATCGAGGCCGATTGGCGGCCCGACATCTCGTTGTAGGCGTCGTAGCGCAGCACGCCGCGGTAGGCGACCGCATGGTCGAGGCGGTCCTCGGCGGTGCCCAGGCGCCCGTCCAGCCGCAGCGCGGACTCCTCGACGTACGCGCGCAGGGACTCGAACGCCTGGCCGAGCTCGGCGGCGTGAGTGACGAGATCGCGCGCGCCGTTACCGAGCACCACGCGCTGGGCGGCGCGCAGGCGGCGCAGCTGCGCGAGGGCGGTCACCGCGCAGGCCAGGGCGACGAGCGCGAGCGCGACACCCACCAACGCGACGATCCCCGTGGTGGTGGTGAGGTCGTCCACGGGCACAAAGGTACCCAGCGGCGCGGCAGCGGGCGCCCAGGCCGCGCGACCCGGGCTCCCTCCCGCGCCGGGCTCAGCGGGTGAACAGGACGGTGTAGGTCTGGGTGTTGTTGTCGGTCTTCTGCTCGCCGGGGACCTTGGCCACCGTGACCTTCACGGTCACCGGCGTGCCGATCGGCGGCGACTGCCCGAGGGGGATGTCGACCTGGGCCGTCGCGCCGGCCTTGGTCTGCGGCACGGACTTCGTCACGACGATCGGCTTCTGGCCCTCGGCGGTGAGGCGGACGGTGACCTTCACGTTGGTCTCGTCGGACGCTCCCTGGTTCTGGAAGCTGACGGCGAACGCGGTGTCCGCGGCGGCGGTGATCCGGTTGATCGCCGGCTGCGGCGAGAGCGTGGTGTCCCCGATCGCGACCGAGGTCAGGCCGTGGCCGTGCGGGCCCGGCGTGGTCGGCGTCTTCGTCCCGGCCGATCCGGTCCCGCCGATTCGCGCGGCGACCGTGTCGGGGTCCAGCCACCCGAGGTTGGGCAGGAACTTGGAGGCGGCGATCGTCTGGCCGGTGATGCCGTTGGCGTCCAGGCGCTCCTTGATCAGCGGCGCGGTCCGCTGGGAGTAGATGATGTCGGAGGACAGCAGCTTCTGCATCTGTCCGGCGATCTCGCTCGTCGCCTCCTTGGAGGCGGCGTTCTCCGAGCCCAGCGCGGTGCGGATCTTGTCGGCGATCGTGCCCAACGCCTCCGCACGGAAGTCCAGCGTCATCAGCAGGTCGCGCTGCGCGCCGGCCATGTCCCCGGGGACGTTGAGCTGACGCGCGCGGTCGGCCTGGTCCTCGGCGACCACGCGGTACTGGTTGATCTGCGTCTCCTGGGAGACGGCGGACTGGTCGGTCTGGGACTGCAGGAGGTCGAACAGCGGCTTGCCGACCTGCTCGTCGGAGTCCTTGACGATCGTCGCGACCGAGGCGTTGTAGTCGCGCAGCGAGTTCTTGTGCGCCGAGTCGCGGCAGCTCTTGAAGCCGAAGATGATGATGATCAGGACGACGGCCACGGCGCCCAGGGCGATCGCGCGGCGCACGAGCAGCTGCTGGCTGTCGCCGCCGGCGCCGCCGGAC
>JAOPZL010000030.1 GCA_025964175.1 Solirubrobacterales bacterium | reverse complement strand
GCCCGTCGAACCGCGCGTCGCGCAGCTCGGGCGCGTCCCGCAGCCGGTTCAGCGTGTGCTGGCCGCCGCCGATCCGGGCGAGCACCAGCGCTCGCGCCATCGCGCCACCGGGAGCGCCGAGCGCGAGCGCGGGAGCGGCCAACGGTGCCGACGTGGCCCACGCGAACCCGACCGCCCCCCGGATCGCGCCCCGCAGCAGCCGCCGCCCGACGGGACCCCCGTCGCCCGCGCCACCGCTCGCGTCCGCGGGGTAGGCGTGCTCCGTCGGGCGCTCGGGCTCGGTCGGGCGCCGCGGTGGGTGGCCCGCGGCCAGCATCGCCGCCACGATCGCTCCCGCGGACGTGCCGATCAGCTGCTCGGTGCGGCGGAAGTCGATCCCGCTGGACTCGCTGATCCCGGCGAGCAGGCCGCTCATCCAGGCCTCGCCGGCGATGCCGCCGGCGGCGAGCACGAGCACGTCAGGCGCGAGGAGCTCGGAGGACATCCGTCGCCCAACGTACCTGTATGCGATAACGTACGGACGTATATGGCGACGGTCGAAGCAGCCAACATCGGTCCCCGCGTGCGCGCGTTGCGTGAGGCGATGGACCTGAGCCTGCGCGACCTCGCCGAGCGCAGCGGCGTCAGCGCCCCGATGCTCAGCCAGGTCGAGCGCGGCGAGACGAGCCCCACGCTCGTCACCGCCGGGCGCATCGCCTCCGGCCTGGAGCTCACGCTGAGCCAGCTCCTGCGCCTGGACGAGAGCGGCAGCGTCTCGATCGTCCGCGCGCAGGACGTGCGCAGCGGGTGGGCGGGGACGGGGTCACGCGGCCACGTCGTCGACGTGCTCACCCCGCCGCTGCCCGGGCAGCGCGTCGAGCTCAGCCGCCACGTCCTCGCCGCCGGCGCGGTCACCGGCGGCGCCGACGACCCGCCGATGCACGAACCGGGCAGCCGTGAGGTCGCCCACGTGCAACGTGGGGCGCTGCACCTCTGCATCGATGGAGAACGCCACCCGCTGGCGGCCGGCGACACCGTCACCTTCGACGCCGACCTGTCCCACCACTTTGAGAACCCCGGCCCCGACGAGGCGACCTTCCTCGCCGTCGTCTCGGCCGGACTGCGCCGTAGCTAACAGGAGAGTCATGCCCACCACGCTGTTCGACAAGCTCTGGGACGCCCACGAGGTTGCCCCCGGTCTGATCTTCATCGACCTGCACCTCGTGCACGAGGTCACCAGCCCGCAGGCGTTCGACGCCCTGCGCCTGGCCGACCGCACGGTCCGCCGGCCCGACCGCACCCTGGCCACGGCCGACCACAACACCCCGACCGACGGCACGCCGGTCGCCAGGCTCATCAAGGACGAGCTCAGCCGCGCCCAGGTCCTCGCGCTGGAGGCCAACTGCGCCGAGTTCGGCATCCCGATCCACAGCCTCGGCTCCAAGCTTCAGGGCATCGTCCACGTGATCGGGCCGGAGCTCGGCGTCAGCCAGCCCGGCATGACGATCGTCTGCGGCGACTCGCACACCGCGACGCACGGCGCCTTCGGCGCGCTCGCGTTCGGCATCGGCACGTCCGAGGTCGAGCACGTCCTGGCCACGCAGTGCCTCGTGCAGCGCAAGCCCAAATCGATGCGCATCCGCTACGAGGGGATGCCGGGCTTCGGCGTCACCGCGAAGGACCTGATCCTCGGCACGATCGGCCAGATCGGCGTCGACGGCGCCGTCGGCCACGTCGTCGAGTTCGCCGGGCCCGCCATCGAGGCGCTCTCGATGGAGGGCCGGATGACGATCTGCAACATGACGATCGAGGCCGGCGGCCGCGCGGGCATGATCGCCCCCGACGAGACCACCTTCGAGTGGGTCCGCGAGCACGCCGGCATCGAGCCGACCGACGCCTGGCGCGCGCTGCGCACCGACGAGGGCGCGACGTTCGACCGCGAGATCGTCGTCGACTGCGCCTCGCTGTCACCGCAGGTCACGTGGGGCAGCACGCCCGACATGGTCGTCGGCGTCGGCGACTCCGTCCCGCAGCCCGAGGACGAGAGCGACCAGCGCGCGCTCGTCTACATGGGTCTGGAGGCGGGCACGCCGATCACCGACATCATGCTCGACCGCGTCTTCATCGGCTCGTGCACGAACAGCCGCATCGGCGACCTGCGCGCCGCCGCCGCGGTCGTGCAGGGGCGCAAGGTCGCGTCGCACGTCAACGCGATGGTCGTGCCCGGCAGCCAGCAGGTGAAGCTGCAGGCCGAGCAGGAGGGGCTGGACGAGGTCTTCAAGGCCGCCGGCTTCGACTGGCGCGTCGCCGGCTGCTCGATGTGCCTGGGGATGAACCCCGACATCGCCCAGCCGGGCGAGCGCGTGGCCTCGACGAGCAACCGCAACTTCGAGGGCCGCCAGGGCCGCGGAGCCCGCACCCACCTCGTCTCGCCGCAGATGGCCGCCGCCGCCGCCATCGAGGGCCACTTCGTCGACATCCGCGACTGGAGCTAGCAATGGAATCGATCAGAACGATCCGCGGACCGGTGTCCGTCCTCGATCGCACCGACGTCGACACCGACCAGATCATGCCCAAGCAGTTCCTCAAGCGCGTGGAGCGGACCGGCTTCGGCGAGTTCCTGTTCTACGACTGGGCCAAGGAGGCGGGCTGGGACCTCCCCAGGAACCCGATCCTCGTCACCGGCGAGAACTTCGGCTGCGGCTCGAGCCGCGAGCACGCGCCATGGGGCCTGGAGGACTACGGCTTCCGCGCGATCATCGCGCCGAGCTTCGCCGACATCTTCTACTCCAACTGCACGAAGATCGGCCTGCTGCCGGTCGTCCTGCCCGAGGAGGTCGTGAAGGCGATCATGGGCCACGGCCAGGCCGAGATCGACCTGCCCGCCCGCGTCGTGCGCTTCGACGGGGAGGAGTTCCCGTTCGAGATCGACGACGAGATCCACCATCGGCTCGTCAACGGCCTCGACGACATCGGCCTCACCCTCCAGCAGGAGGACGCGATCCAGGCCTACGAGGCCGACCGCGAGCGCACGGGCCCCAACACCCTCTCCCTGGCATGAGCCACCACATCGTCCTCCTGCCCGGTGACGGGATCGGGCCCGAGGTCGTCGCCGCGACGACCCGGGTCCTCGACGCCGTCGGCGACTTCACCTACGAGACGCACCTCATCGGCGGCATCGCCATCGACGAGACCGGCAACCCGCTGCCCGACGAGACGCTCGCCGCGTGCAGGAAGGCCGACGCCGTCCTGCTCGGGGCGGTCGGCGGTCCCAAGTGGGACACGACGGATCCCGGCCGGCCGCGCCCCGAGCAGGGCCTGCTCGGGATCCGCAAGGGGCTGGGCCTGTTCGCCAACCTGCGCCCGGTCAAGCCGCTCACCGCGCTGCTGGACGCGAGCCCGCTCAAGCGCGACCGCATCGAGGGCACCGACCTGCTGGTCGTGCGCGAGCTGACCGGCGGGATGTACTTCGGCAGGAAGGAGCGGACCGCCGACCGCGCCTCCGACGAGAACGCCTACACGCGCGTGGAGGTCGAGCGGATCGCCCGCGTCGCCTTCCGCGCCGCCCGCCGCAAGGTCACCAACGTCGACAAGATGAACGTGCTCGAGGTCTCGCGCTTCTGGCGCGAGGTCGTCCTCGACGTCCACGCGCGCGAGTTCCCCGGCGTCGTGCTCGACCACATGCTCGTCGACAACGCCGCGATGCAGCTCGTCAGCGGCCCGTCGGACTTCGACGTGATCGTCACCGACAACATGTTCGGCGACATCCTCAGCGACGAGGCGGCGACGATCACCGGCTCCATCGGGATGCTGCCCTCCGCCTCGCTGGGCGAGGAGGGAGCACCGGGCCTGTTCGAGCCCGTTCACGGCTCCGCGCCGGACATCGCGGGCACGGGCGTGGCCAACCCGCTGGCGACGATCCTGTCGGCCGCGCTGCTGCTGCGTCACGGTCTCGGGCGCTCCGACGAGGCGCAGGCCCTAGAATCCGCCGTGGACCGCGCGCTCGAGGGCGGTCTGCGCACCCCGGATCTGGGGGGGAGTGCGCACACCGACGAGGCCACCAGGGCCGTCTTGGAGCAGCTGTGAAGCCAACGGAGTTCATCTGGCTCAACGGGGAGTTCGTGAAGTGGGAGGACGCGACGGTCCACGTCCTCACCCACGGGCTCCACTACGGGACGGGTGTCTTCGAGGGCGTACGGTGCTACGACACCGCCGTCGGCCCCGCGATCTTCCGCCACCAGGAGCACCTGGACCGGCTGAAGAAGTCGTCGGACCTCTACTACATGGACATCCCGTACTCGCCGGAGCAGCTGCGGACGGCGACGAAGGAGCTCATCGCCCGCAACGGCCTGCGCTCCTGCTACATCCGCCCGCTCGTGTTCCGCGGCTACGGGACCATGGGCCTCTTCCCGCTGGACGCGCCCGTCGACGTGACGATCGCGGCGTGGGAGTGGGGCTCCTACCTCGGTGACGAGGGCAAGCAGAAGGGCGTTCGCGCGAAGGTCTCCAGCTGGCGGCGCATCAGCCCCGACTCGCTGATCCCGCAGGCGAAGGCCTCGGGCCAGTACCTCAACTCGATCCTGGCCAAGATCGAGGTCCACAAGGCGGGCTACGAGGAGGCCATCCTCCTCGACGACCACGGCCACGTGAACGAGGGCTCGGGCGAGAACATCTTCGTCGTCCGCGACGGCGTCATCGCCACGCCACCGCAGACCGCGTCGATCCTCGACGGCATCAACCGCAGGTCGGCCATCACGATCGCCCGCGATCTCGGCTACGAGGTCGTCGAGCGGAACATCGCGCGCGCCGAGCTGTACCTGGCCGACGAGGTCTACCTGACCGGCACCGCGGCCGAGCTCGTGCCCGTCCGCGAGGTCGACGACCACCCGGTCGGCACCGGCCAGCCCGGCGAGGTCACGCGCGCGGTGCAGGCCGCGTTCGAGGACGCCCTGCACGGGCGCACCGAGCGCTACCGCGACTGGCTCGACGTCGTCGAGGTCCCGGCGCGAATTTCGTAGGCGATCCGGCGATCGACCTGATCGCTGGACGCCGACCCGCGCCCTGCCGATCACGTTGACCGAGGACCTCTCTGCCATGACCACCATCCAGCTCTATGACGCCACCCTCCGCGACGGGATGGGTGGCGGCGGGCTGAGCCTCACCGCCGACGAGAAGGTGCGCGTCGTGCATCAGCTCGACGCGCTCGGGGTCGACCTGATCGAGGCCGGGTTCCCGTCCTCCAACCCCAAGGAGCAGCAGCTCTTCGAGCTGCTCTCGCGCGAGCGGCTCGATCACGCGGAGGTCGTCGCCTTCGGGATGACGCGCCGCCGCGGCGTGACCGCCGCGCAGGACGACGGCCTGCGTGTGCTGGTCGGCTCCTTCGCGCCGGTCTGCACGCTCGTCGGCAAGAGCTCCGTCGTGCACGTGGAGCGGGTCGTCCGCGTGACGCGGGAGGAGAACCTGGCGATGATCGCGGAGTCGATCGCCTTCCTCGTCGCGCAGGGCAAGCGCGCGATCCTCGACGCCGAGCACTTCTTCGACGGCTGGCGGGGCGACCCCGGGTACGCGATCGACTGCGTTCGGGCGGCGGCCGACGCGGGCGCCGAGCGCGTCGTCCTGTGCGACACCAACGGCGGCTCGCTGCCGCACGAGATCGCGCAGGCGACGGCCGCCGTGGGCATCGCGCTCCCCGGCGTCGCGCTGGGCATCCACTGCCACGACGACACCGACTGCGCCGTGGCGAACACCCTCGCGGCGGTCGGCGCCGGCGCGACCCAGGTGCAGGGCACGATCAACGGGATCGGCGAGCGCACCGGGAACGCGAACCTGCTGTCGATCATCGCGAACCTGCAGCTCAAGCTCGGCCACCGCGTCGTCACCGACCACCAGCTGGCGCGCCTCACCGAGACCGGCCACTTTGTCGACGAGCTGCTCAACCGCGCGCCCAACCCCTTCCAGCCGTACGTCGGCAAGCACGCCTTCGCCCACAAGGCGGGGCTGCACGCGGCGGGCGTGCGCACCGACGCCTCGACCTTCGAGCAGATCGACCCGGCGCTCGTGGGCAACCGCCGCGACCTGCTCGTCTCCGAGCTGGCCGGGCGCGCGACGGTGAGCGAGAAGGCGCGCGACCTCGGCCTGGAGGTCGACGCGGCGCACGTCATCGAACGCGTCAAGGAGCTCGAGCACCAGGGCTACTCGTTCGAGACGGCCGACGGCTCGTTCGAGCTGCTGCTGCGCAAGGAGGCCGGCGCGTACGAGCCGCTCTTCCGCCTGGAGTCGTGGCGCTGCATCGTCGAGCAGCGCGCCGACGGCAAGGTCGAGACGGAGGCGACGATCAAGATCTTCGTCGACGGCGAGCGCTACGTGCGCACCGCCGAGGGCAACGGCCCGGTCAACGCGCTGGACCGCGCGCTGCGCGACGCGCTGACCGAGATCCACCCGCACCTCGCCGACCTCGAGCTCGTGAACTTCAAGGTCCGCATCCTCGACGAGACGAAGGGCACGGGTGCGATCACGCGCGTCCTGCTCGACACGTCGGACGGCGCGGGCCAGGTGTGGGGCTCGATCGGGCTCAACGAGAACGTGATCGCCGCATCGTGGCAGGCGCTGGTCGACTCACTGGAGCGGGCCATGCAGCCCGCGCCGGCCGGCACATGATCCCGATGGCGCGCCCGGTCCTGGGCGTCGAGGAGGAGGCGGCGGTCATCGAGGTGCTGCGCTCCGGCCAGCTCTCGCTCGGGCCGCGCGTGCCCGAGTTCGAGCGCCGCTTCGCCGCGCGCATCGGGGTCGAGCACGCGTCCGCGGTGTCGAGCGGGACCGCGGGCCTGCACCTCGCGCTGCGCGGGACGGGGGTGGGGGAGGGCGACGAGGTCATCACGTCGCCGTTCTCGTTCGTGGCCAGCGCGAACGTGATCGCCTACGAGCGCGCGACGCCGGTCTTCGCCGACATCGACCCGCGCACGCTGAACCTCGATCCGGCCGCCGCGGCCGCCGCGGTCACCCCGCGCACGCGCGCCCTGCTGCCCGTGCACGTCTTCGGCTACCCCGCCGACCTGCCCGCGTTGGAGACGATGGACCTGCCGATCGTCGAGGACGCCTGCGAGGCGCTCGGCGCCGTCCACGGCGACGGGACGCCGGTCGGCGCCCGCGCGAACCCGGCCGTGTTCGCCTTCTACGCCAACAAGCAGATGACGACGGGCGAGGGCGGGATCGTCGCGACCCGGGACCCGGCGCTGAAGCAGCGGCTGGACTCCGAGCGCAACCAGGGTCGCGCGCCGGACATGGACTGGCTCGACCACGACCGGCTCGGCTTCAACTACCGCCTCAACGACCTCTCGTGCGCGCTGGGAATCGTCCAGCTCGACCGCCTCGACGGCATGCTCGCCGACCGCGCCCGCGTGGCCGCGTCCTACCGCGAGGCGCTCGCCGGCATCGAGGACCTGACGCTCCCGTGCGAGGACGCCGACGGCGATCGGCGCGGCTGGTTCGTGTTCGTCGTGCAGCTGCCGCGCCGGGTCGACAAGGACGAGACGATCCGGGCGCTCGCCGCCCGCGAGATCCCGGCCAAGCCGTACTTCCCGGCCATCCACCTGATGAGCTACTACCGCGAGACCTACGGGCATCGCGAGGGCGAGTTCCCGGTCTGCGAGGACGTCGCGTCGCGCTCGATCGCGCTGCCGTTCTTCCCCGCGATGACCCAGTCCCAGGTCGAGCAGGTCGGGGCTGCGATGCACGCGGTGCTTCAATCAGGCTCGTGAGTCGCTTCGCCGAGCCCCAGCACCCCGCGTTCCGGGCCATCCACTTCTCCATCGACTTCGACCGGCGGCTGTGGCCGCAGGACCTGGCCGGCTCCCGCGCCCATGCGCGGATGCTCGCGTCCACCGGGGTCCTGACCGACGCCGAGCGCGACGAGCTGCTGCGCGGCCTCGACCTCGTCGAGACCGAGCTGCGCGAGGACACGTTCACGATCCTGCCCGACGACGAGGACATCCACCTCGCCGTCGAGCGGCGCCTGACCGAGCTCGTCGGGCCGGTCGGCGGCAAGCTGCACACCGCGCGCTCGCGCAACGACCAGGTCGCCACCGACATGGCGCTGTTCACCCGCGGCGAGGCGCTGCTGGCGATCGAGCGGATCGACGCCCTGGCCGGGACGCTGATCGAGGTCGCTGCCGCGCACCTGGACTGGCCGCTGCCCGGGTACACGCACCTGCAGCGCGCGCAGCCGGTCTACCTCGCCCATCACCTGCTCGCCTACGTGTGGATGCTGCTGCGCGACCGCGAGCGCTTCCACTTCGTCGCGACGCGCTCGGTGGCGAACCTGCCGCTCGGCGCCGGCGCCCTGGCCGGGGTCAACTTCCCGACCGATCGCGGGCTCGTCGCGCGCGAGCTCGGCTTCGCGGGGGTGGCGCCCAACTCGATCGACGCGGTCTCCAACCGCGACTTCATCCTCGACTACCTCGGCGCGGCCGCCACGTGCCTGACGCATCTCTCGCGCCTGGGCGCGGAGCTCGTGCTGTGGTCCAGCAGCGAGTTCGGGTTCGTCCGCCTGCCCGACGCGTGGTCGTCGGGCTCGTCGATCATGCCGCAGAAGAAGAACCCGGACGCGGCGGAGCTGCTGCGGGCGAAGGCGCCCCGCGTCGTCGGCTCGCTGACCGGCTTCTACGGTGCGCTGCACGCCCTTCCGCTGACCTACAACAAGGACATGCAGGAGGACAAGGAGGCGCTGTTCGACGCGGTCGACACCCTCGACCTGTCGCTCGTGGCCGCGCGCGGGATGATCGACGGCGCCGTCTTCGACCGCGAGCGGATGGCCGCCGCGGCCTCCGACGACCTCATCGCCGCGACCGACATCGCCGACCTCTACGTCAAGCGCGGCATGCCGTTCCGCGAGGCGCACGGGATCGTCGGCGGGCTGGTGCGCGAGGCGGTCTCCAACGGCATCCCGCTCGCCGAGGTCCAGTCCGAGCACCTCGACGCGGAGGCCCGCTCGCTGCTGGCCCAGTCGTCGTGGCTGGAGTCCAAGGACTCCGAGGGCGGGACCGCGAGCGGTCGCGTGCGCACGCAGCTGGAGCTCGCGCGCGCGGCCCTGGCCGCACCGCCGGCGTGACTGCGGAAAGCGGCGCCCGGAGGGCTTGCTTTCCGGCGGCGCTGCCCGCCGCCTTCTACGACCGCCCCGTCCTCGAGGTCGCCCCGCAGCTGCTGGGGTGCGTGCTGCGCCACGGCTCGACGTCCGGGGTGATCGTCGAGACCGAGGCCTACCACCACTCCGAGCCCGCGGCGCACAGCTTCATCGGGGTGCGGCCGCACAACGAGCGGCTGTTCGGCGGGCCCGGGATGGCCTACGTCTACCGCTCCTACGGGATCCACGCGCTGGTCAACGCCGTCTGCGAAGCGGAGGGGGTGGGGGCGGCGGTGCTGATCCGCGCGCTGGCGCCGCTGGACGGCGAGGGCGAGATGGTCGCGCGCCGGCGCGTCGCGCGCGAGCTCGACCTCTGCAACGGGCCCGGGAAGCTGACCCAGGCGCTGGACATCGGCCTGGACCTCAACGGGACCTCGTTCGCCGGGGACGGCCCGATGACGATCGAGCCGCGGCCGCCGGAGTGGCAGGACGTGCGCTGGGTCGCCGGGATCCGGATCGGCATCACCAAGGCCGCCGACCTGCCGTGGCGGTTCTGCGCGGTGGGCGCCCCGACGGTGTCCAAGCCGTGGCCGCCGGGGCTGCGCGAGGCGAACCTCGAGGCGGCCGCAGCGATGGCTGCGGCGGCGCGGGTCTAGCCCGGAGGGGCCGCGGCGCCGCCGCCGGCGGATGAACCGCCGGTACCGCCGCCGGTGCTGCCCGCGCCGGACCCGAGATCG
>JAOPZL010000027.1 GCA_025964175.1 Solirubrobacterales bacterium | reverse complement strand
GCCTCCACCTCGGGCGAGCGGGTCGGCTTCCAGTCGAGGTAGTCGCGCGGCGAGCGCTTCGAGAAGATCCCGAGCAGCAGCACCGCCACGATGAAGAAGGCGAGCAGGCCGCCGAAGATGACCGTGAACGCGTCCACGCGGGCGATGGTAGGGCGGGCGTTCCGCTAGCGTCGGGGCGCGTGAGCATCGTCGGGGTCGTGGGCGCGGGGACGATGGGCACCGGCATCGCGCAGCTCGCGGCGGCCGCCGGCGCGCGCACGCTGCTGCTCGTCGCGGCCGGCGTCGGCACCACCTACGGTGCGGTCGAGGTCGCGCTGACCGCCGTGGCCGAGCACGACGGGCGGCCGGCGCTGCTCGGCGCGCTCATGGCCATCTGGGGTCTGCCGAGCCTGGTCGCCGGGCTCTACGTGGCCCGCCGCCCCGCGCCGGTGGACCCCGCCCGGGCGCTCATGCTGTACGTGACCGCGGTCGCCGCGTCGACCGCCCTGCTCGCCGTCGCCCCGTCGCTGTGGACGCTGTCGCTGCTGCTGGCCGCCTCGGGCGCCTTCGCGGCCCCGATGTTCGCCACGCTCTACGGCCTGGTCAACACGGTGGCCGTCGAGGGCACCGTGACCGAGGCCTTCACCTGGCTGGGCAGCGGCCTGTTCGCCGGCCTCGGCCTCGGCGGCGCGATCGCGGGCATGCTGATCAGCGCCTCCGGCCCGTCCGCGGCGTTCGCGGCCGCCGGCGTCGTCGGCCTGGTCGGCGCGGCCTACCTCGCAGCGCGCACCGCGAGCCTGCGTCAGCCGTCGCCGAGCACGTCCGTCACGCCGAGCCCCGCCGTCTGAGGCACGGTGATCGCGCCGTCCTGGACCGGGAGGGCGGCCGCGAAGGCGGGATCGGCGAACGCGCCGAGCGTCGCCAGCCCGCACGGCAGCTCCAGTCGCAGCGCGGCGGCCACGTGCACGGCGGCGGCGATCCCCGCCGGGCCGTCGAAGGTCGAGGCGAGGTAGGGCTCGGCGCCGCCCGCGCGCACGAGCGTTGCCTGCACGAGCAGCGACGAGATCCCGCCGGCCCGCGAGACCTTGAGGCACACCGCGTCGGCGACGCCGGAGGCCAGCGCCCCCGGAAGCGCCGCGGTCTCGTCCAGCGCGACGCGCACCGCGGTCCGCTCGCGCACGACGCGCATCGCCTCGATCCCATGGACGGGCTCCTCGACGAGCTCCAGCCCGGCGGGGGAGAGCAGGTCGATGGCGCGCACCGCCTGCTCGACCTCCCAGGCGCCGTTGGCGTCCAGCCGCAGCGCCATCTCGGGCCCCGCGGCCGCGCGTACGGCGGCGACCCGGCCGGCGTCGTCGCCGACGCCGACCTTCAGCTTCACGCACGAGTAGCCCTCGGCTGCGGCCTGCGCGGCGCGCTCGGCCGCCTCGCCGCGGTCGACCGCTCCGATCGTCGCGTTGACGGTGACCGCCTCGAGCACCTGGTCGGTCAGCAGCGCGCTGACCGGCCGTCCGGTGCGCTGGCCGGCGAGGTCCCACAGCGCGAGGTCGATCGCGGCCAGCGCCTGGGGGAGGTCGGCGATCGCGCGGCAGCGGTCGTAGAGCACGTCGCCGCGCACGCCGTCGCCGCGTTCGATGGTGGGGGCGTAGGCGTTCAGCGCTGCCAGCACGGCCGCGAGCGGAACGCCGTCGTAGGGCTCCAGCGGCGCAGCCTCGCCGTGGCCGACCAGCCCGTCGCCGGACTCGATCTCCACCTGCACCAGCGGCCGCTCGCGCAGCTCGCCCCACGCGGTGAGCAGCGGCTCGCGCAGCTCGAGCATCCGCGTGGTCAGCGTGACCTTCACGGCCGGATCACGACAGCAGGATGCCCGCGGACAGCAGCAGGCAGAAGACGAGCTGCAGCAGGCCCGTGCGGGCCAGCGCCCCGTTGAGCGACGGGCCGTCGGTCCGCGTGCGCACGATCGCCACGAGCCGCAGCGCCAGCGGGATGCTGAGCAGGGGCAGCAGGACCCAGGCGCTCAGCCCGAAGGCGAGCGGGATCAGCGCCACGTAGGCCGCGGCGAGCACGACCGCGTAGAAGACGCGGGTCCGCTCGCGCCCCATCCGTACCGCGAGCGTGCGCTTGCTGGCGCGCCGGTCGGTGTCGATGTCGCGCACGTTGTTGACGATCAGGATCGCGGCGGCGATCAGCCCGACCGGCACGGAGGCGACGAACGCCTGCCAGGTCAGGTGCTGGATCTGGACGTAGTAGGAGCCGGTGACCGCGACGACGCCGAAGAACAGGAAGACGAACAGCTCGCCCAGCCCCTCGTAGCCGTAGGGCCGGGGCCCGCCCGTGTAGAGGATGCCGGCGACGATCGACGCGGCGCCGATCAGCAGCAGCACCCAGCCGGCGACGACGATCAGGTCGATGCCGCACACCACGGCCAGCCCGAACGACACGGCGGTGGCGATGAGCACCTGCTTGGGCGGCACGAGGCCGCCGGCGGTCACGCGGACCGGGCCGAGGCGATCCTCGGTGTCGGCGCCGCGGCGGGCGTCGGAGTAGTCGTTGGAGAGGTTCGTCCCGACCTGGATGAAGAGTGCGCCCAGCAGCGCGGCCAGGAAGGCGAACACGTCGAACTCGCCGCCCTGGATGCCCAGCGCGGTGCCGACGAGGACGGGGGCCAGCGCCGCGGGAAGGGTCCGCGGCCGGGCTGCCATCAGCCAGATCCTCATGCGCGCCTGGGGAACTGCGAGAAGTCGGGGGCGCGCTTCTCCTTGTAGGCCTCGCGCCCCTCGGCGGCCTCCTCGGATCCGTAGAAGAGGAGGTTGGCGTCGTGGGCGAGCTGCTGGATGCCCGCGTACCCGTCCTCGTGCGCGTGGAAGCTGGACTTGACCAGGCGCAGGGCGAACGGGGAGTGGGCGAGCATCTCGCGGCACCAGCCGACGGTCTCCTCCTCGAGCTGCGCGAGCGGCACCACGGTGTTGACCAGGCCCATGTCCAGCGCCTGCTGGGCGTCGTACTGGCGGCACAGCAGCCAGATCTCCTTGGCCTTCTTGGGCCCGACGAGATCGCGCAGGACGCTCGCACCGAAGCCGCCGTCCCAGGAGCCGACGCGCGGCCCGGTCTGGCCGAAGCGCGCGTTGTCGGCGGCGATCGTCAGGTCGCAGATGAGGTGCAGGACGTGACCGCCCCCGACCGCGTAGCCCGCGACCATCGCGACGACCGGCTTCGGCAGCCGGCGGATCTGGACCTGGAGGTCGGTGACGTGGAAGCGGCCGACCGCGGCGGGCTTGCCGGGCTCGGTCAGGTACCCGGTGTCGCCGCGCACGCGCTGGTCCCCGCCCGAGCAGAAGGCCAGGTCGCCCTCGCCGGTGAAGATGATCACGCCGACCGATGCGTCCTCGCGGGCGCGCTCGAACGCGTCGGACAGCTCGATGATCGTCTGGGGGCGGAAGGCGTTGCGGACCTCGGGACGGTTGATCGTGATCTTGGCGATGCCGTCGCCGCTGAGCGCGTACTTGATGTCCTCGTACTCGGCGGCCGAGGTCCAGGTCACTGACATGACCGTGAGGCTATCCGCCCTTCTTCGCCTTGCCCGCGAGCGATCTGCTTCTCTGCGGTCGGCGCCGACGACGATCGGCGGCCGGGACGGGGATAGCCTGCGGCGGATGCTCGTGGAGTCGTGGCTGGAGCGGGCCGCCCGCACGCGGCCCGATCGCGAGGCCGTCAACGGGGTGGCGTACGCGGACCTGCGCGCGCGGGCGGGTGGCGCCGCCACCGACCTGGC
>JAOPZL010000001.1 GCA_025964175.1 Solirubrobacterales bacterium | reverse complement strand
TGCAGGCAGATCGTCGGCGTCTCGATGTGCAGCGTGCTGCCGTCCTGGGCGTCGATCTCGCCGTCGCGGACGAGGCGCACGGCGCGCTGGGCGACGCGGTCGGGGTCCCATGCCTGCTTGGTGCGCTCGATGACGAGCTGGCCCTCGGGCGTGTAGGCGAGATCGGGGAACGCCTCCGGGATCGCCTCGACGCCGGCGTGGCGCGCGGCGGCGACGCCGGGATCGCCGAGCAGGAGCAGCAGCAGCGAAGGATCGACCTCGCGGATCGCCTCGGCGACCGCCGCGGCCAGCGCGGGGTCCGACGAGCACATGGCGTACAGCGCGCCGTGCGGCTTGACGTGGCGAACGGCGGTCCCTGCCGCCGTGGCGAAGGCCTGGAGCGCGCCGATCTGGAAGATGCACAGGTCGCGCACCTCGTCGGGCGAGAAGGCCATGCGGCGGCGGCCGAAGCCGAGCAGGTCCGGCAGCCCGACGTGTGCGCCGATCTGCACCCCGTGCTCGGCCGCGAGCGCCGTCGTCGCGCGCATGGTCGCGGGGTCGCCGGCGTGGCCGCCGCAGGCGACGTTGGCGGAGGTGATGTAGGGCATCAGGCCGGCGTCGTCGCCGAGCGCCCAGCGCCCGAAGCCCTCCCCCATGTCGGCGTTGATGTCGATCGACACGGGCTCGGTCATCATGCGGCCTCGAGGCTGTCCGGCGCGATCAGCGCGTCGAGGGCGGCTGCGCGCTCGGCCGCCTCGCCCACGCTGACCTCACGCAGGCGCACGGCATCGGTGCCGGGACGGATCTGGCCCAGACGCCAGAAGCTCGACTGCACGACGGTCGCGACGACGACGAAGCCGCCCGACGTCGGGCCGTCAGGGCCGAGGATCACCGGCGTGTCGCCGTTCATGTTGATCCCGCCCGGTGGATAGCCGTCGTCGAGGATGTTCGAGGGATGGCCGCCGGCGATCCCGCCGCCCGAGCGCGCCCACGCGAAGCGCGCGGGCTCCAGGCGCAGCCCGAGGCGGTTGGAGTTCGCGTCGACCTTCCAGGCCCGGCCCAACAGCTCGGCCACGTCGTCGGCGGTGAGGAAGTCCGGGTCCGCCTGTGGTCCGCGCACCACCTCGAGGTCCCACTCGTGCGTGTACTCGGGCACCAGATCGGCGCGCAGGCGGCGCCCCGCGACGGCGTGGGGGTCAGCCGCACCGTCGCGCAGGGGCAGCTCGTCGCCCTTCTGGAGCGCGCGCCCGCCGAGGCCGCCCATGGCGGCCAGCGTGTGCGTGGCGCGCGAGCCGAGCACCGGCTCGGTGTCGATCCCGCCGGCGATGGCCAGGTAGGCGCGAAAGCCGGGCCCGCGCGACATCTTCAGGCGCAGCTCGGCGCCCGGCTCGACCGCAACCGAGGTCCAGGCCGGGATCGGCTCGCCGTCGAGCGTCGCCTGCGTGTCCGTGCCGGTCAGCGCGATCGACGTCGGCGCATCGAAGGTCGCGCGCAGGCCGCCGAGCGTGATCTCCAGGCCCGCCGCGTCGGGCTCGTTGCCGACCAGCAGGTTGCCCAGGCGGAAGGCGAGATGGTCCATCGGTCCGGCCTGCGAGACACCGTCGGCGAGGCGGCCCAGCCGGCCGGGCCAGTCCTGGACGGTCGCCTGGGGACCGGGCGCGGTGACGTGCAGCGTCGGAGCGCTCATGGCACGGGCACCTGCTCGGCGGCCGCCTCACGCGCGCGCCGGCGCTCGGCGGCCTCGTCGGAGACCTCGCGCACATGCTCGAGGTGGCGGTCGACCGCGAACGGGCTGTCCTCGATCCGGTAGCGGTAACGGTCCTCGCGCACCGCCGCGAAGAGATCGTCGAGCTCGGCCTCCTCGACGCGCTCGAAGCGCACGCGGTCGCCCGGCTTGATGAGGATCGGGTCGTCGCGGAAGGCCCGGTTGCGCCCCCGGAGGTCGAAGATCGGCAGCGTGCGCCCGAAGAGCTGGTAGCCGCCGGGCGACTCGACGGGATAGATGGCCACGCACGGTCCGCCGATGCCCACCGCACCCTCCGCCGTCCACGTGCGCGTCGGGTTGTACTTCGGCGCGAACAGGGCGTAGCGCGGGTCGAGCGGGTACATGAACGGCAGGCCCGGGAAGAAGCCCGTGAACGCGTTCCACCACTCGGTCGCGACGATCTGGTCGTAGAGGTCCTCGGCGTCGCGGGCCCCGTTGTAGTCGACGATGTACGGGATGTTCGCGTGGTCGGAGACGTTGGGCGCGTCGGCGCGGATCGACTTCGCGTAGCGGTCGACCGCGGTGCGCGAGGCGCTGTCGTCGAAGGCGATCGGGAGCGTCAGCACGCGGCTGGGGATGACGAGCCCCTCCGAGACCGGCACGGCATCCTCGACCTCCTGGAGCGCCTCGACGAGGCGCTCGACGGGCAGCACCGCGGCGTCGTAGCCGATGAGGATCGAGCGCAGCCCGGGGGCGCGGTCGAAGATCCCCGGGATGGAGCGCTCGGCGAGCTCCTGGTCGACGCTCAGCACGCGGAAGTTCAGCGTGAGGTCGAGCTCCATGTCGCCGTACTCGACGAGCAGGAAGCGATCTCCTGCCGTCCGGTAGCGCACGCCGGGCTTTCCCGCGCCGGCCGGACGCTCGGCGATGATCGCCGTGCTCGAGGGGGCGGTCGCCATGGCGAGACCTTACCCGCGGCGAGCACACGGTTCACGCTCTCGGCGCGCCGCCGATCGGTGCGGCCAGCTAGCGTCGCGCCCATGCATGGCCGACGGGTACGCGCGGGTGAGCGGGCGGATGGCCGCGGTCAGCGTGCACCAGGGGCCCGGGCTGACCAACTAGCCGGCGTCGGCAACGACGACTTCGGGTGTCTTGGTGACGCCGGCGGCGGTGAGCTCGCGCTGGGCGGCGGCGACCATCGGTCCGAGGTGGCCGAAGTCCGGTGAGGCGATCATGAGCTCGGCAGCGACGATGAGCTGATGCTCATTGCAGGCGGCTTGGGCGTTGTAGCCCTGGATCCAGCCGCGCATCCCGTGAACGAGCTTTGAATCTGGATCGCTGAGATTGACCTTCCCCGGCGGTGTGCCGGGTGAGACGAACGGGTCGGGCGGTCGGCCGAAACGGCGACCGTCCTTCATCCGCCCGCGCGAGCGGTAGGCC
>JAOPZL010000431.1 GCA_025964175.1 Solirubrobacterales bacterium | reverse complement strand
ATGTCCAGCTCGACCTTCGGGCGCGCGACGAACGTCCCGCGCCCGACGCCGCGCTCGACCAGCCCCCGCCCGGCCAGCGCGCCGAGCGCCTGGCGCACGGTGGAGCGGCTGACGCCGAGCTCGCCGGCGAGATCGCGTTCGGGCGGCAGGCGGGAGCCCACGTCGAGACGCTCGATGCGTCGCGCGAGGTCCTCCTCGATCTGCGCCCAGGCGGGCAACCCCATTGGTCCGAACCGTACCTCGGTCCGGTGGTCGGCTGTCAATGGACCGCAGGCCTGGACGCAGAAGGTCTGCCGTCGATACCTTCCCGCGCATGACGCTGGAGGAGCTTCGCAACGCCGTCGACGACGGGTCGGTCGACACGGTCCTGCTGGCCATCACCGACATGCAGGGCCGATTGCAGGGCAAGCGCCTGCACGCCCGCTACTTCGTCGACGAGGTCGCCGGGCACGGCGCGGAGGGGTGCAACTACCTGCTCGCGGTCGACGTCGACATGGCCACGGTCGACGGCTACGCGATGGCGTCGTGGGAGGGCGGCTACGGCGACTTCGTGATGCGGCCCGACCTCGACACGCTGCGCCCGGTCCCGTGGCAGGAGGCGACGGTGATCTGCCTGGCCGACGTCGAGTGGGCCGACGGCTCGCCCGTCGTCGCCTCCCCGCGCCAGATCCTGCGCGCCCAGCTGGCGCGACTGAGCGAGCGCGGCTGGACGGCCAACGCGGGCACCGAGCTGGAGTTCATCGTCTTCCGCGACACCTACGAGCAGGCGTGGAAGAAGGGCTACCGGGGCCTCGACCCGGCCAACCTCTACAACGTCGACTACTCGCTGCTGGGCACCGCGCGCGTCGAGCCGCTGATCCGCCGCATCCGCAACTCGATGTACGACGCGGGCATGGTCGTGGAGGACTCCAAGGGCGAGTGCAACCTCGGCCAGCACGAGATCAACTTCCACTACACCGACGCCCTGACCACCGCCGACCTCCACGCCGTCTACAAGAACGGCGCCAAGGAGATCGCCGCGCAGGAGGGCATGGCGATCACGTTCATGGCGAAGTGGGACGAGCGCGAGGGCAACTCCTGCCACATCCACTTCTCGCTGGCCGATGACTCCGTTCCCCCCCGCCCGCTGTTCCACCGCGACCAGGCGCTGTTCGACGCCTTCCTCGCCGGGCAGCTGGCCTGCCTGCGCGAGCTGACGCTGCTGCTCGCCCCCAACGTCAACTCCTACAAGCGCTTCGCCGCGGGCTCGTTCGCGCCGACCGCCGTCGCCTGGGGCCACGACAACCGCACCTGCTCGCTGCGCGTCGTCGGCCACGGCCCCGGCATGCGCTTCGAGAACCGCGCGGGCGGCGCCGACCTCAACCCGTATCTCGCCGTCAGCGCGCTGATCGCGGCGGGGCTGCACGGGGTCGATCAGGGGCTCGAGCTGGAGCCGCCGCTGGAGGGCAACGCCTACACGTCGGACAAGCCGCGCGTCCCCACGACGCTGCGCGAGGCGCGTGACCTGTTCGCCTCCAGCGCGGTGGCCCGCGCGGCACTGGGCGACGAGGTCGTCGACCACTACGTCAACAACGCCGACGTCGAGCTGGCCGCCTACGAGGCGGCGGTCACCGACTGGGAGCGCTACCGGGGATTCGAGCGCTTGTGAGCACGCCGCTCGCCGCCGACTCCGCCGATGCCGTCTTCGCGCCGGTGCGGTCCCAGACGGCCTTCGAGGAGACGGTCGACCGGCTCGGCACCGCGATCAAGCTCGGGCTCCTGGAGCCCGGCACGCGGCTGCCGGCCGAACGCGAGCTGTGCGCGATGCTCGGGATCGCCCGGTCGACGCTGCGCCAGGCGCTGACCGCGCTCGCCCAGTCCGGCCACCTGCACGCGATCCGCGGCCGCGGCGGCGGCACGTTCGTCGCCGACCGCCCGCCGCCCGCCGATCCGCCGTCACCCGAGCTGCTGGCCCAGTGGCGCGACATCTGCGACTGGCGGCTGGGCATCGAGCTCGGCGCGGCGCTGCTGGCCGCCGAGCGCATGGAGAAGCCGGCGCTCGCCGCGCTCGAGGAGACCGTCGCGCAGCTCGACGAGCTGCTGGACGACTTCCCCGCCTACCGCCAGACCGACGTGCGGTTTCACATCGGTCTGGCCGAGGCGACCGGCTCGCCGCGCCTCGTCGTGGCGATGACCGACGCGCAGTCGGCGATGACCGATCTCATCGCCCACATCGCCCATCCCCCGGAGGTCCTGGCCTCCTCCAACCAGCAGCACCGCCAGCTCCTCACGGCGATCCGCCGCGGGGACGCGGACGCCGCCACCCGGCACATGGCCGAGCACCTGCACGGCACCGAGCACGTGCTCGCCGGGCTGCTGCCGAACGGGTGAGCGCCGTCGTTGGACCGCACGTCGGTTGACGGCCATCCAACCGCTCGCATAGATTCGCGTTTGAAGGACGGACCATCGGACCTTTAACCCTGGGGAGGGTGTCGCACACATGAGCACCACGGCCGACCCGCCACCCGCGAGCCGCGACGAGCAGCGGCTCGCGCAACTGGGCTACAAGCAGGAGCTGAGTCGCAGCTGGAGCGGCTTCCAGAACTTCGCGATCTCCTTCACGATCATCTCGGTCCTCGCCGGCTGCTTCACCACGTACTACCAGGGGTGGAACAACGGCGGCCCGATCGCCATCTCGATCGGCTGGCCCGTCCTCTCCTGCTTCATCCTCGTCATCGCGCTGTGCATGTCGGAGCTCGTGTCGGCGTATCCCACTGCCGGCGGCATCTACTGGTGGTCGTCCAAGCTCGGTGGTCCGGTCTGGGGCTGGTTCACCGGGTGGTTCAACCTGCTCGGCCTGATCGCCATCGTCGCCTCGGTCGACTACTTCGCCGGCCAGTTCCTCTCGACGATCTTCGGCCTCTACGGCCTCAACGTGCTCGGAATCAACTTCGGCGACGACAAGCACCTCCTGCCGGAGACGTTCCTGTTGTTCGTGATCATCCTCGGCCTGCATGCGACGCTGAACATCCGCGGCAGCCACCTCGTGGCACGGCTGAACGGCATCTCTGTCTGGTGGCACGTGCTCGGCGTCGCCGTCATCGTCGGCGTGCTCGTCTTCGCGCCCTCGCATCACGCCTCGGTCAAGGACGTCTTCACCAGCCATATCAACAACTCCGGCTTCGGCGGCGGGATGTTCTGGTGGTACGTGCTTCCGCTCGGGTTCCTGCTGACGCAGTACACGATCACCGGCTTCGACGCGTCGGCCCACATCTCCGAGGAGACCCACGGCGCTGAGGACTCGGCGCCCAAGGGCGTCTGGCGCTCCGTCTTCTACTCGGCCCTGATCGGCTGGGTCGTGCTGCTGGCGATCACCTTCGCCGCGGCCGACCAGAGCAAGGTCACCGCGGGCGGCGGCACCGTCTTCGCCGTCTTCGAGAACGCGATGGGCACAGGCTGGGTGAAGTTCGTGCTGATCATCGCGGTCGTCGGCCAGCTGTTCTGCGGCATGAGCTGCATGACCAGCGCCTCGCGCATGATGTACGCATTCAGCCGCGACGGTGCGGTGCCCGGATGGCGGATGTGGTCCCGCGTCAACCAGCGCCGGATCCCGTTCAACGCGGTGATCGTCGTCGCGATCGCCGCGCTGATCATCACGCTGCCCGCCCTGAAGGGCAACAGCCACGGCGTCACCGTCGCATTTACCGCGGTGGTCTCGATCGGCGTGATCGGCCTCTACGTCGCCTACGCGATCCCGATCTGGCTGCGCTGGCGTGCGGGCAGCTCGTTCGAGGCCGGCCCGTGGACGCTGGGCAACAAGTACAAGTGGATGAACCTCGTCGCGGTGATCGAGGTCATCGTCATCGTCGTCATCTGCTTCAACCTGCCGTTCACACCCAGCGGCGTGCCGTTCCACAAGGACTTCGACTGGTCCCTGTTCAACTACACGCCGATCGTCACGGGCGGCGTGTTCATCGCCGTCGGGATCTGGTGGCTGGTGCGCGCCCGCCACACGTTCAAGGGTCCGCGGCTCACGGTGGCGCAGCTCGACGCCGAGCTCGGAGAGGCCCCCGCGGCCGCGGGCGACTGATGCCCGACGTGCTGCGGGTGCTCGAGCCCGCAACCGAGGAGCTCCTGGAGGAGGCCGCGCGCGGCGGCGTCGACGAGATCGACGCCGCCGTGGCTGCCGCCCGCGCCGCGTTCCCGGCCTGGCGCGACGTCGCGCCCGGCGATCGGGCTCGCTTGATGCGGCGGCTCGCCGACCGCGTCGAAGCGGAGCTGGAGCCGCTCGCCGTGCTGGAGGCGCGCAACGCGGGCAA
>JAOPZL010000430.1 GCA_025964175.1 Solirubrobacterales bacterium | reverse complement strand
CATCCACCTGCGGCCGTGGTCGACGGCTGCCGGCTCGATGGCCCTGCACGTGTCCGAGGAGTCGTGGCCGACCGCGGAGCCGTTCCTCGATCACGTCACGGCGGCGATCCAGGAGCAGCGGGGCGTGGCCACGGTCTGAAGGCGCCCCGGCGGCGTCGTGCGCCGCTGCCGCGTGCCGCGGACGCCGCGCGCCGCGGCGTCCTAGGCGCGCGCGGCGATCAGATCCAGCCCGTTGGCCAGCGTGCGGCGCACGCGCTTCTGCGTGCCCACCTTGCGGTCCAGCTCAGGCGGGGTGTAGCAGTGGATGTCGGCGTGGTGGCCCATCTCGGAGGCGTCCCACAGATTGCCGGCGACGTAGACGCGCTCCAGCCACGGGATGCCGTCGAAGGCGTCCGAGACGAGGACGAGCACGAACTCGGGGCCGCGCTCGCGCTGCGCCCCGGCCCCGCGGTCGTCGTCGACCTGCGCGCCGCCGAGCCAGGCGTGCTCCAGCGGCCAGCGGTCACCGACGCGCGCCAGGTACCGCTCGAGCTCGCGGTGGTTGATGGCCATCGCCGTCCATCCTCCCACCGAGGACGGCGTCGCGCCAGCGGCATCCGCCGTTGCGGCTATGCGAACTCCGCCGTCTCGTGGGGACCGACGACGCCGACCGCCAGGCGCTCGGGGTCGATCGAGGCGGCCACCTCGCGCACCTGCGCGAAGGTGACGGCGTCGAGCGCCTCGATCGCGTGATCGGGGTCGATCTCCTCGTCGAAGACGATCCGCTGGTTGGCCGCATAGCGCGCGACCGCGTTGGTGTTCTCGAAGGCGAGGACGCGGCGACCGGCGGCGTAGGCGCGGGCGCGCTCGACCTCCTCCTCCTTGGGCCCGTCCGCGTGCAGCTCGCCGACGATCTCGCGCATGCGCGTGAAGGCCTCGACCGCCTTGGACGAGTCCAGGCCGGAGCCGAGCTGGAGGATCGGGGCGTCGGCGAACGCGTGGTCGACCGAGTAGACGGAGTAGCAGAGCCCGCGCTGCTCGCGGATCTCGTCGAACAGGCGCGAGCCCATCGAGCCGCCCAGCAGCGTCGAGTAGATCGTGAGCGCGGCGCGCTGGGCCGGATCGGTGACGTCGATCTGGGGCGAGTACATCATCCGCAGGTGCGACTGGTTCGTGTCGCGCTGCTCGACGAGGCGCTCGGTCTTCAGCGTCGGAGCGGGCTCGAAGTCCTCCGGCGCGGAGAGCGTCGGGAAGCGGTTCAGCAGCTCGGCCGCCGCGCCGTCGGCGGGCACGTGGTCGAGGTTGCCGACGATGAAGGCGCCGCCGTTGGCGCCGGCCCAGCGCCGCTCGCGGAAGCCGACGATCGTCTCGCGCGTGAAGGTCTTCAGGTGCTCCTCGGGACCGAGCACCGGGCGACCGAGCGGGTGGTCGCCGAAGGCGGCGCGGTCGATCAGGTACTCGGCGACGGTCGACGGCTGGTCGAAGGAGCGGTTGATCTCCTGGATCACGACGCCGCGCTCGCGGTCGAGCTCCTCGGCGTCGATCTTCGGCCGGCCGACGAAGTCGGTGAGCAGGTCGAGCGCCTCGAGCGCACGCTCCGCGCGGCACGTGATGTGGAAGGCGACGAGGTCGTGCGACGTGTACGCGTTCAGCGACGCGCCCATCCGCTCGGCGGTCTCGTTGACCTTGCGGTAGTCGTCGAACAGCTGCCCGCCCTTGAACACGAGGTGCTCGAGGAAGTGCGCGGCGCCGTTCTCCTCGGGGCGCTCGCTGCGAGCGCCGGCGTCGAAGGCCACGAGGATGGTCGTCGCCCGGGTTCCGGGCAGTCCGACGCGGTAGAGCGGAAGCCCGTTGGCGAGCTCCTCCTGGATGATCTGCGCCATTGCCTCTCAGGGTACCCGGGCTGCGCTACGTTCCGGCCGTGGAGAGACATCGTCGCTTGGTCGCGCTCGCGGCCACCGCCATCTGCCTGATCGCCGCCGCCCCCGCCGCGGCCGATCGCGTCGTCACGATCGACGGCGCCAGGCCGAAGGGGACGCCCGCGAGCCTGGACAAGGTGCAGATCGTGCAGACCGGCCCGGCCCGGGCCAAGCACGTCCTCGTGCTCGTCCCGGGCACGTCGGCCGGCGGTCCGTACTTCCGTCCGCTCGCCCAGGCGATCGTCGCGCGCATGCCGAGCTGGCAGGTGTGGTCGGTGGAGCGGCGCGAGAACCTCCTGGAGGACCAGTCGATGCTCGACCAGGTGAAGGCCGGCGCGGCGACGGGGCAGCAGCTGTTCGACTACTACCTCGGCTGGATCGGCGCGAACACGACCGCGCCGCGCTTCACGCCCAAGACCGACGCGGAGACCGCCTACGCCCGCGACTGGGGGATGGCCGTCGCCGTCGGCGACCTGCACAACGTGATCCGGCTCGCCCGCAAGGGCGGCCGCTCGGTCGCGCTCGGCGGCCACTCGCTGGGCGGTTCGATCATCGACGCCTACGCGACATGGGACTTCGACGGCAAGGCCGGCGGCGAGGACCTCAACGGGCTCGTCTTCATCGACGGCGGCAGCGCCGCGGGGACCGCGATCACGCCCGAGCAGGCGCAGGAGTCGCTGACCGCCCTCTCGACGACCTCGCCGTTCCTCGACCTCACCGGCATGGGTCTGCCCTGGTCGGCCGGCGTCTTCAACGCGGTCGGCTCCACCACCACGCTGAAGGAGCCGAACGCCCCGTCGCTGCTGCAGTCGTGGTCGTTCCTGCCCGCCGAGCTCAAGCCGCCCGTAGCGGCGACCAACATCGCGTCCTACGGCTTCGCGCTGGACGACAAGACCGGGCCCAAGTCGCTGGCGCTGGTCCAGTCGCACATCGGCCACCTCGCCGACAGCGGTGATCCGCGCGGCTGGGTCGACGACGGCCTGACGACCGCCAGCCGTGTCGCCACCGTCTTCTCCGGGATCCCCGGGATGGACGGCACGGCCTGGTACCACCCACGGCGCCTGAGCATCGACGCGGGCGCGGTCAACGGCGGCATCGCCAACCCCGCCGCCCGGGCGCTGGGCGTGAAGGCGACGCACGGCAAGGACCTCAAGACCCCGATCTACGCCTACGAGACGAGCCTGGGCAAGGGCCGCGTCCTGAAGGCGGCGGCGTCGGTCGCCAAGCAGGCCGGGATCCCCCGGCGCAGCGTCACGCTCGTGGACCGATCCACCACGAATTCGCATATCGATCCGATCAGCGACACACCGGGCCGCAACGACTTCCTCGAGACGGTCGTGCCGTTCCTGGAGAAGCTGAAGTAGGCCGCGGCGCTGCAAGCGGAGGTGCACGATCGGCGGCACGGGGTGTCTACCTTGTGACGCCGATGGCCGCCACCGAACAGCCCTCCCGCGCCGCCGCGGCGCTGAAGCGCCGCGCCGCCGGCAACCCCGCCCCTCCCGTCGTCGAACTGCGTGGCGTCTCCAAGCGCTACGAGGGGGGTGACGTCGGCCTGGACCGCGTCGACCTCTCCATCGCGCGCGGCGAATTCGTCTTCGTCGTCGGCCACTCCGGATCGGGCAAGTCCACGCTCATGCGCCTCCTCATCAAGGAGGGGGACGCGACCGAGGGATCGATCCGCGTCGCCGGTCGCGACCTCGGCGACCTCACCCGCCGCAAGGTGCCGTACTACCGCCGCAACATCGGCATGGTCTTCCAGGACTTCAAGCTCCTGCCCAACCGCACGGTGCACGACAACGTCGCCTACGCGCTGCAGGTCACCGGCGCGTCGCGCAAGGAGATCCGCGCCAAGGTGCCGGACATCCTGCGCCTCACGGGCCTCTCGACGAAGCTCCACAACTTCCCCGACCAGCTGTCGGGCGGCGAGCAGCAGCGCGTCGCGGTCGCCCGCGCGTTCGTGAACCACCCGCCGCTGCTGCTGGCCGACGAGCCCACGGGCAACCTCGACCCCGAGACGTCGATCGGGATCATGCAGCTGCTGTACCGGATCAACCGCACCGGGACGACCGTCGTCGTGGCCACCCACGACGTCGCCATGGTCGACCAGATGCGCCGCCGCGTGATCGAGCTCCAGCGCGGCCGGATCGTGCGCGACCAGGCCGCTGCCCGCTACTCCGGTGGAGAGCCGAACACCGCCGAGTTGGGCGCGCTGCTCAAGGAGCACCTGGAGCCATGAGGCTGGGGTTCTTCCTGAAGGAGGCGCTGCGCTCGATGAAGCGCAACCCGATCCCCTCCTTCGCCGCGATGGCCTCCGTGCTCGTCACGCTGCTCGTGCTCGGGGTCTTCATCCCCGTCGTGCAGGCGACGACCGGCGCGGCCAACGAGGTCCGCCAGAAGGTCTCGCTCGAGGTCTACCTCAAGCGCAACGTGACGCAGGACCAGATCACGCACGTTCGCGGGATCCTCGCCGACCAGCAGGGCGTGAAGACCGTCCAGTTCGTCTCCAAGGCCGACGCCTACAAGCGCGAGTCCAAGCAGAACCCGGAGGCCTACGCGCTGTTGGGCTCCAACCCGCTGCCCGACTCCTTCCGCATCACCCCGGACAACCCCGACGACATCACGGCGATCCGCGACGCGCTCGCGCCGACGACCGCCTCGGGCAAGCGCACGGTGATCGACCCCGCCATCGACGAGGTCAAGAACCGCAAGGACGAGACGGACAAGATCCTCACGGCCACGAAGGTCGTCAAGCTCGCCATGCTGCTGCTCTGCGGCCTGCTGGTGGTCGCGTCGGCGCTGCTGGTCTCCAACACGATCCGCCTGTCGCTCTTCTCGCGCCGCCGCGAGGTCGAGGTGATGAAGCTGGTCGGGGCGACCGACTGGTTCATCCGCTGGCCGTTCGTGATCGAGGGGATCATCCTCGGGTCGCTCGGCGGGATACTCGCGATCCTCATGCTCGCGGTCGGCAAGATCGCCTTCATCGACCCGCTGGCGGCGGACTTCGCGCTCATCTCGGCGCCGCAGACGATGTCGCTGGGCCTGCTCGCCCTGCTGCTCATGCTGGCCGCCGTCGGCGTGTCCACGCTGGGCTCGGGACTGAGCCTGCGGCGGTTCTTGAAGGTCTAGTTACAGAACGCACCTAGTCTGGAGCGGGTGCGTCGCAACCCGCTCCTGACCCTCTTGGCCGTCCTGGTGCCGGTCGCCCTGCTGGCGATCGGCATCTACCTCGGCGGCCACCCGAGCAGCCTGCCCGACCCGATCCGCTCGGCGCTCGTGGGTGACGACCACGCGCAGCTCTTCAGCGAGGCGCTGGACAAGGTCCACGACGACTACTACCGCAAGATCGGCGAGGACGACCTGACGGACCGGTCGATCGCCGGGATGGTCGCCTCGCTGCAGGACAAGTACTCCCACTACTTCACGCCGAAGCAGTTCAAGGAGTACATGAACTCGACCAACGCCCAGTTCTCGGGCGTGGGCATCGAGGTGATGCAGACGAAAGCCGGGCTGAAGATCGCCCGCGTCTACAAGGGCTCGCCGGCCGAGAAGTCCGGGCTGAAGGCCGGTGACGTGATCGTCACCGTGGCGGGGCATCCGCTGGCCGGGCTCAGCGTCGAGAAGGCGTCCAACTACATCCGCGGCAAAGACGGCACGAAGGTGACGCTCGTCGTGGCACGCGGGACGCAGAAGCTCACCCGCGACGTGGGGCGCGCCGTCGTCTCGGTCCCGGTCGTGGCCTCCCGGATGCACACCGCGAAGGACGGGACGAAGATCGCCCAGGTCGCGCTGGCCACGTTCAGCCGCGGGTCGTCCAAGCAGCTGCGCGCCGAGGTCGACAAGCGGCTCAAGCAGGGCGCCAAGGGCATCCTGCTCGACCTGCGCCACAACGGCGGGGGGCTCGTCGACGAGGCGCGGCTCGTCGCCTCGATCTTCATCCCCGACGGGAAGATCGTGACGATCAAGGCGCGCAACGAGCCGTCGAAGACGCTCTCGGCGACCGGGCGGGCGATCTCCCCGAAGATCCCCGTCGCGGTGCTCGTCGACAGCGGGACCGCGTCCGCGGCGGAGATCGTCTCCGGAGCGATCCAGGACGACCACCGCGGCGTGTTGATCGGCGATCACACCTACGGCAAGGGCGTCTTCCAGGAGGTCCAGCCGCTCACCAACGGCGGTGCGCTGGACATCACGGTCGGCCAGTACTTCCTGCCCAGCGGGCGTAACCTCGGCGGTACCGGCGTCAACCAGGGCGGCGGGCTGCAGCCCGACGTCAAGGTCGCCGACGACACCAAGACCCCCGCCGACGAGGTCGTCGATGCGGGCGTGCGGGAGCTGGCTGGGAAGATCGGTTCATGATGGACGCAACGCCTCCCGCCGGCGGGACGGCCGGCCAGGCCGGCTCGTGAGCGGCCGCCCGCTCCACGCCGGCGTGACCGGGAGCCCCGTCGTGGGCACGCTGGAGAAGCGCGGTCGCTACATGACCGTGGCGCCGCTGTTCGACCGCGGCCGCGCCGTGCCGGTCGAGAGCTTGCGCGACGCGCGACTGGGCGACCTCGTGCTGGCCCGTCCGGGGCGCGGGCCCAAGCAGCGGGCGAAGGTCGTGCGCGTGCTCGGCCGCCCCGACAACGCCCGCGCGCTGATCGAGGCGCTCATGCTCGATCGCGGCCTCGCGCGCCGGTTCGACCCGGCCGTCGAGCGAGCGGCGAAGACGGCGCGCGACGCCGGTGGCGCGGTCCCCGACGCGCCGCGCCGCGACCTGCGCGACCTGACGACGTTCACCATCGACCCCGTCACGGCGCAGGACTTCGACGACGCGATCTCGGCCGAGGGATCGCGCATCTGGGTCCACATCGCCGACGTGTCCGCGTTCGTGCGGCCCGGCTCGCTGGTCGACCGCGAGGCGGCCAAGCGCGGGACGTCGACCTACGTTCCCGGCGCCGTCGAGCCGATGATCCCCGAGGCGCTGTCCAACGACGCGTGCTCGCTGCGCCCCCACGTCGATCGCCTCGCCGTGACCGTGGAGATGGACTTCGACGGGGCGACGGTGAAGCGCGCGTCGTTCTACCGGTCGACGATCCGCTCCGACATCCGCCTGCACTACGAGCAGGTCGACGCGATCTTCGCCGGCGCGGAGCCGTGGGAGGAGCCGTGGGCCCAGCCGCTGCGCGACGCGCGGGCGGTCGCGGCGGCGCTGCAGGCCGAGCGCGAGCGGCGCGGCGCCCTGGCCGTGGAGTCGTCCGAGCCCGAGTTCGACTTCGACCGCCGCGGCAACGTGACGGGCTCGAGCGCCTCGGCGCAGACCGAGTCCCACCGCCTGATCGAGCACCTGATGATCGCGGCGAACGAGCAGGTCGCCGGCTTCCTCGAGGGGCGCGGGACGCCGACGCTCTACCGCGTCCACGAACGGCCCGACCCGCCGCGCGTGGAGCGCCTGGTCGAGCAGCTCGCGTCGCTCGGCGTGCCGACGCCGCCGCTGCCCGAGCACCTGTCGCCATCGCAGGCCGCCGAGCTCGTGGGCGCGTGCTCCCAGCGCGTGGCGGAGTTCGTGCGGCGCACCGGTCACGGGCGGGCGGGGCTCACGTCGCTGGTGCTGCGCTCGCTCAAGCAGGCCTTCTACTCGCCGCGCAACATCGGTCACGCCGGGTTGCGCTCGGCCGCCTACTGCCACTTCACGTCGCCGATCCGTCGCTACCCCGACCTCGTCGTGCACCGCGCGCTGCTGTCGGCCATCGGGGGTGGGGAGGACGCGCCGGCGGCGGCCCAGCTGCCGTCCGTGGCCGAGTGGTCGTCGGCGCGCGAGCGGGCGGCGATGGACGTCGAGCGCGCCGCCGACGACATCGTGCGCTGCCTCCTGCTCGAGCGGTCGCTCTACGAAGGCGGCTTCGAGCAGGTCTTCGAGGGCGAGGTCACCGGGGTCATCGGCGCGGGCGCGTTCGTGGCGTTCGGCGCGGGCTACGAGGGGATGCTGCCGGTCCGCCGCCTGCGCGGAGACTGGTGGGAGGTCAACGAGCAGGGCACGATCCTCACCGCGGAGCGCTCGGGCGCGACGATCCGGATCGGCGATCCGGTGCGGGTCAAGGTCGAGCGCGTCGAGGTGGCCCGCGGACGGGTGGACCTGGCGCCCGCCGACGAGGACGACGACGGCTAACGTCTGAGGGCCATGGCCAAGGGCGCGAAACGCAAGGCAGCACCCGGCGACGTCGCCTCCAACCGGCAGGCGTCGTACCGCTACGCGTTCCTGGACAAGCTCGAGGCCGGGATGGTCCTCCAGGGGACCGAGGTCAAGTCGCTGCGCACCGGCGGAGCCCAGCTGAAGGACGGCTACGCGTCGTTCCAGAACGGCGAGCTGTGGCTGCACAACATCCACATCCCGCCGTATCCGCCCGCCGCGCACGACAACCACGAGCCCGAGCGCCCGCGCAAGCTGCTGCTGAAGCACAGCGAGATCGCCAAGCTCGAGGCGCGCGTCGCCGAGCGCGGCCTGACGCTCGTGCCGACCCGCATCTACTTCTCCAACCGCCGCGCGAAGGTCGAGATCGCCCTGGCCCGGGGCAAGGACCAGTACGACAAGCGCCAGTCGCTCAAGGAGAAGGACTCCAAGCGCGAGATGTCCCGGGCCCTGCGGGAAGTCAACCGCTGAGCGCAGCCCCCCGCCGGGGGGTTCGCCTTCCTAGCGCCGCGGCTCCTCCAGGAGCCCGCTGAGGTGCTCGAGCTCGGCCTGTGTACGGGGCATGCGGGGAAGGGGCGGGATGTCGGGGACGCCGTCGGCGCTCGTCGCGCCCGGGTCGAACGCGCTCGCGGCGCGGGTGGCGAGCTCGCTGAGCGCGGCGTCCAGGCCCGCGGGGACGCCGTCGGGCTCGATCGGGGCCGAGCCGACGAGCGTGCCCAGACGCTCCACCGAGGCGATGACCGGCCAGCGGAGGTCGGCGTCGGGGGCGTCGGTCAGGCGGTCGCCCAGCGCCGCCTCCTCGACCGCGCGCAGGTTCACCAGCTCGACCTGCAGCGCCGAGCGGGCGCGACGGACCTGGTCGGCGTCGGCGTCACCGCGCAGCGCGGTGTCGAGGAGGTGGGAGGTCGCCTGCAGCGAGCGCTCGATCGCGGTGGGCAGACGGGTGCGCGCGGCGCGCGGCCACAGCAGCCGGCCGGCGGCGATGCCGAGGAGGCAGCCGAGGATCGTGTCGATCACGCGGCCGCCGAGGATCGCGTCGCTGAGCGTGCCGGGAGCGGCCAGGTCGGAGAGCAGCAGCGTCAGCGGCGTGATGAGGACGACCGCGACCGCGTAGCTGGCCGGGATCACCGCCTCGATCAGGAGCTGCAGCAGGACGATGATGGCGACGAGGACCCCCGCGGCGGGTTCGAGCGCGGCGATCCCGGCGGCCAGGAAGATGCCGAGCAGCGTGCCGGCGGAGCGCTCGATCGCGCGGCGCAGCGAGGTGACGAGCGTCGCGCCCTGCAGGACGGCGGAGACGGTCAGCGCGATCCAGTAGGACTGCCCGACGTGCAGGGCGTGCCCGAGCGCGACGGCCGCGGCGATGGCGAGGCCGTTGCGCAGGGCGGTGGGCACGGCGAGCGACTGATGGTCCAGGGCGGCGCGGAGCCGCCGGATGGGCGGTGCGGGAGGCGGCTCGACCTCCCCGCGCAGCGCCGAGGCGACGGCGTCCAGCGCGCGCGGGATGCGGACGCGGGGCGGCTCG
>JAOPZL010000411.1 GCA_025964175.1 Solirubrobacterales bacterium | reverse complement strand
GACCTCCCGCCCGACCATCCCGGCCGTGCGGCAGCCGAGACCCAGGCCGGCGACCTCGGCGGGACGACCCCGGGCCATCGGGAGGGCGGGGCCGCCCCCCTCGGCGAGGAGTCCGAGGAGGCGCTCGTGGACCAGCGGTTCGAGAAGGACAGCGCGAAGGTGCGGCGCAAGTAGGCATCGTCCCCGCCCGACGACGCCCGCCTGCTCAGCGACCGGCGGCTCAGCCGACGCCCGCCGGCTCGCGATCGCCCGCCGTCCAGCGCACCGCCAGCCGGCCGTCGGCCACGTCCAGCGAGATCGTCGAGCCCGCCGGGATGTCCCCGGCGACCAGCGCCCGCGCGATCCGCGTCTCCACCTCGCGCTGCACGAAGCGCCGCAGCGGCCGCGCGCCGTACACCGGGTCGTAGCCCTCGTGGGCGATCAGGTCGCGCGCCGAGGGCGTCAGCTCCAGCTCCAGCCGCTGTGCGGACAGGCGGCGGTGCAGATCGGCGATCTGCAGCTCGACGATGCGCGAGATCTCGGCCAGCGTCAGCGGCTTGAACAGGACGATCTCGTCGATGCGGTTGAGGAACTCCGGCCGGAACGCCTCGCGGAGGTCCGCCATCACGCGGTCGCGGGCGTCGGCGCGGATCTCGCCGTCGCCGGTGATGCCGTCGAGCAGGTGCACCGAGCCCATGTTCGAGGTCATGATCACGACGGTGTTGCGGAAGTTGACCGTCCGCCCCTGCGAGTCGGTCAGGCGCCCGTCGTCGAGCACCTGCAGCAGGGTGTTGAAGACGTCGGGGTGCGCCTTCTCGATCTCGTCCAGCAGCACGACCGAGTACGGCTTGCGCCGCACTGCCTCGGTCAGCTGGCCGCCCTCCTCGAAGCCGATGTAGCCGGGAGGCGCGCCGACCAGGCGGCTGACCGTGTGGCGTTCCTGGTACTCGGACATGTCGAGGCGGACCATCGACTCCTCGGAGTCGAACAGCGACTCGGCCAGCGCGCGGGCCAGCTCGGTCTTGCCGACGCCGGTCGGACCCAGGAACAGGAACGAGCCGATCGGCCGGCGCGGGTCCTTGATCCCCGAGCGGGCGCGGATGACGGCGTCGGCGACGAGCCGCACCGCCTCCTCCTGGCCGATGACGCGCTCGTGCAGGATCTGGTCCAGGCGCAGCAGCTTCTCCCGCTCGCCCTCCATGAGGCGGGTGACCGGGATGCCCGTCCAGCGCGCGACGACCTCGGCGATCTCGTCCTCGGTCACCTCCTCGCGCAGGAGACGCGTGCCGCCCTGCTTGCTCGTCAGCCGCTCCTCCTCGGAGGCCAGCCGCCGCTCCAGCTCGGGCAGGCGGCCGTGGCGCAGCTCGGCGGCGCGGTTGAGGTCGTAGTTGCGCTCGGCCTCCTCGACCTCGCGGCGCACGTCCTCCAGCTCCTTGCGCAGCGCCTGCAGCTTGCGGATCGCCTGGCGCTCGGCCTCCCACTGGGCGGTCATCGCGTCGGCCTGCGAGCGCAGCTCGGCCAGCTCCCGGCGCAGCGCCTCCAGGCGCTCTGCGCTGGCCGCGTCGGTCTCCTTGGCCAGCGCGGCCTCCTCGATCTCCAGCCGCAGCACGCGGCGGGTGATCTGGTCGAGCTCCTGCGGCATCGAGTCGATCTCGGTGCGCACCACCGCGCACGCCTCGTCGACGAGGTCGATCGCCTTGTCGGGAAGGAAGCGGTCGGTGATGTAGCGGTGCGAGAGCGTCGCGGCGGCGACCAGCGCGGCGTCCTGGATCTTGACGCCGTGATGGACCTCGAAGCGCTCGCGCAGCCCGCGCAGGATCGAGATCGTGTCCTCCAGCGTCGGCTCGTCGACGACGATCGGCTGGAAGCGCCGCTCCAGCGCCGCGTCCTTCTCGATGTGCTGGCGGTACTCGTTCAGCGTCGTCGCGCCGATGCAGTGCAGCTCGCCGCGCGCGAGCATCGGCTTGAGCATGTTGCCGGCGTCCATCGAGCCCTCGGCGGCGCCGGCGCCGACGACGGTGTGCAGCTCGTCGATGAACAGCAGGATCCCGCCCTCGGCCGCCTTGATCTCGGCCAGCACGGCCTGCAGCCGCTCCTCGAACTCGCCGCGGAACTTCGCGCCCGCCACGAGCAGGCCGAGGTCGAGCGAGAAGACGGTCTTGTCCCGCAGTCCCTCGGGGACGTCGTTGCGCACGATCCGCTGGGCCAGCCCCTCGACGATCGCCGTCTTGCCGACGCCCGGATCGCCGACCAGGACCGGGTTGTTCTTCGTCTTGCGCGAGAGGATCTGGATCACCCGGCGGATCTCCTCGTCGCGCCCGATGACCGGGTCCATGCGACCCGTGCGCGCCTCGGAGACGAGGTCGCGGCCGTACTTCTCCAGCGCCTCGTAGGAGGCCTCGGGGGTCGCGCTGGTCACGCGCTGGCTGCCGCGCACCTCGATGAGGATGCTGAGCAGCCGCTCCCGCGTCAGCCCGTGCTCGACGAGCAGCCGCGCCGCCGGCGAGCGGTCTCCGACCTCCAGCAGGCCGAGCAGCAGGTGCTCCACGGAGACGTAGTCGTCCTTGAGGTGCTCGGCCTCCGCGACCGCGGCCTCGAGCACCTGGTTGAGCGTGCGCGAGAGGTGGACCTGTCCGGAGTCGGCGCCCGCGCCGCTGACCGAGGGACGCCGCGCGAACTCGCGCTCCAGCGCCGCGCGCACCACGTCGACGTCGACGTCGGCGCGGGCGAGCAGCCGCGGGACGAGCCCGTCGGCCTGGTCGATCAACGCGGCGAGCAGGTGCTCGGGCGTGATGTCGGTGTGGCCCCGGGAGCTGGCCGTGGCCTGGGCCTGGGCGAGCGCCTCCTGGGACTTCTGGGTCAGCCGATTGGGGTCCATGTCCTCGTCTCGGGTCGGAATCGGGCCTCGGACGCGCGCAGCCGCGCCTCGAGCTCGTCGATGCGGGCCAGCAGCTCGCAGGCCAGGACGGCGCCCGCGTAGCCGAGGCCGAGGTCCCGGCGCAGCCGGACCGCCCGGGCCAGCTGAGCGGCTGCGTCGGGGGGGAACGGCGGATGGCCGTCGACCAGGCCGATGGCGATCAGCCTCCGCACGACATCGGGGTGCAGGCCGGAGTCCCGGGCCAGCAGTTCGATCGGGGCGCGCACGAGCGCGGTCGTGGGCACGGCCCTCAGCGCTCCTCTCGTGGGTTGAAGCTCGACACGTCGCGCAGCTCTTCGAACAGGCGGCGCTCCTCGTCCGACAGCGAGCGGGGCACGTGGATCATCACCGTCGCGTAGAGGTCGCCCTCGGGGCCCAGCCCCTCCCCGCGCAGCCGCAGCCGCTTGCCCGACGAGGAGCCGGGCGGGACGCGCACGCGGGCGCGGCCGGTCAGCGTCTCCACGGGGACCTGCGCGCCCAGCGCCGCCTCCCATGGTGCGACGGGCAGGTCGACGAGGAGGTCGTCGCCGTCGACGCGGAAGCGCGGGTGAGGGCGCAGGCGGATCCGCAGCAGCAGGTCGCCGGAAGGACCGCCACCGCCGCCGGGATCGCCCTCGCCGGCCAGCCGGATCAGCTGTCCGTCGCGGACGCCGGCGGGGATCGTCACCTCGTAGTCGTGCCCGTCGATCGAGATGTGCCGCGGGCCGCCACGCGCCGCCTCCTCCAGCGACAGCTCGAGCGTGGCTTCCACATCGCGGCCCCGGCCCGAGAAGCCGCGCCCGAAGCCGTCGAAGCCGCCGAACCCGCGTCCGCGTCCGCCGCCGCCCCGGAAGAGCTGCTCGAACAGGTCGGACGCGTCGACGCCGTCGCCGAAGTCGACGTGCACGTCGTCGAAGCCGCCGTAGCCCGAGGTCCCGCGCGATCGCGGCGACGGACCGCCGCGGCGCGTCCCGCCGCCCGCGTCGTACTCGGCGCGCCGCTCCGGGTCGCGCAGGATCTCGTAGGCCTGCGCGACCTCCTTGAAGCGGTCCTCCGCCGCCGGGTCCTTGTTGACGTCGGGGTGGTTCTCGCGCGCGAGGCGCCGGTACGCGCTGCGGATCTCCCCCTCGTCGGCCGAGCGCGAGACGCCGAGCGCCGCGTAGGGGTCCAGCGAGCGGGTGGCCATGCCCGGGCCTCAGCTCGCCGGGGCGGCCCGCCGGGCGACGACGACCTGCGCCGGGCGAAGCACGCGGTCGCCGGTCGCGTAGCCCGAGCGGGCGACGTCGAGGATCGCGTGGTCGGCCCGGTCGTCGTTGACGGGCTGGACGGAGATCGCCTCGTGCAGCTCCGGATCGAAGCGCTCGCCCACCGCCCCGGTGCGATGCACGCCCTGGCGTTCCAGGATCTGCTCCATCTGCTCCAGGACGGCCCGCATGCCCTCCGACGCGGGGTCGTCGGGACGCTCGAGCCGCAGCGCCCGCTCGACCGAGTCGACCGCGGCCAGCCAGTCCAGCAGCATCGACTCCCGCACCTCACCGACGCGCTGCTCCACCAGCCGCGGCTGACGCTTGCGCAGGTTGTCCAGGTCGGCCAGGGCGCGCTTGTAGCGGTCCTCCAGCTCGGCGACGTGCTGGCGCTCGCGGGTCAGATCGTCGGGCTCGGACGGCTGCTCCGGTGCCGGCGCCGAGGTCTCGGCGCCGGGCTCGACGTCCCGGCCGTCGCCCGGTTCCACGTCACTCGCGGGTGAACTCGGCATCCACGACCTCCTCGTCATCGGCGGCGGACCCCGCGGTCGCGCCACCCTCGCCGGTGTCGCCGCCGGCACCGGCGCCCACGGGGACCGTCGCTGCGGCGGGCAGGGATTGGACGATCTGCTGCAGGTCGGAGATCAGCTGGCGCACCCGATCCAGCGGGGCCTCCTCCTCGATCGCCTGACGCGCCTCGGTCACGAGCTGCTCCGCGCGCGCCTTCTCGTTGACGGGGAGCCGGTCCTGCAGCTCGCCGATCAGCTGCTCGGCGCGGTACGCGAGGGAGTCGAGCTCGTTGCGCGCATCGATCTCGGCGCGCCGCCGGGTGTCCTCCTCGGCGTGCTGCTCGGCGTCGCGGACCATCCGCTCGATCTCGCTCTGGTCCAGCGCGGTCGTCTCGCTGATCTCCACGTGCTGCTCGGCGCCCGTGTCCTTGTCACGCGCGGTCACGTGCAGGATGCCGTTGGCGTCGATGTCGAACGTCACCTCGATCTGGGGCACGCCGCGCGGGGCGGGCCGGATGCCCTCCAGGCGGAAGCGCGCGAGCGGGCGGTTGTCGCCGGCCAGCTCGCGCTCGCCCTGCAGCACCACGACGTCGACGGCGGTCTGGTTGTCCTCGGCGGTGGAGAACGTCTCCGAGCGGCGCGCGGGAATGGTCGTGTTGCGGTCGATGACCTTCGTCATCACCCCGCCCATCGTCTCCAGCCCCACCGACAGCGGCGTGACGTCGAGGAGCACGACGTCCTCGACCTCGCCCTTGAGGATCCCGGCCTGCAGCGCGGCGCCCAGGGCGACGACCTCGTCGGGGTTGACCGTCATGTTCGGGTCCTTGCCGCCGGTCAGTCGGCGCACGAGCTGCTGGACGGCCGGGATCCGCGTCGAGCCGCCGACGAGGATCACCTCGTCGATGTCGTCGGCCGTCAGCTTGGCGTCGGCCAGCGTCTGCTCCACCGGACCGCGCGTGCGCTCCACCAGGTCCTGGACGAGCTGCTCGAACTTCGCGCGCGTCAGGGACATGTTCAGGTGCTTGGGGCCGGAGGCGTCGGCGGTGACGAAGGGCAGGTTGATCTGCGTGGTGGTCGCCGACGACAGCTCGACCTTCGCCCGTTCGGCCGCCTCGTAGAGCCGCTGCAGTGCCTGCGGGTCCTCGCGCAGGTCGATCCCCTGGTCCTTGCGGAACTCGTCGGCCACCCAGTCGACGATCCGCTTGTCGAAGTCGTCGCCACCGAGGTGGCCGTCGCCGCTCGTCGAGCGCACCTCGACGACGCCGTCGCCGACGTCGAGCAGCGAGACGTCGAACGTCCCGCCGCCGAGGTCGAAGACCAGCACGGTCTCCGAGCCCTTCTTGTCGAGGCCGTAGGCGAGCGCCGCGGCGGTCGGCTCGTTGATGATGCGCAGGACCTCCAGCCCGGCGATCCGGCCGGCATCGGCCGTGGCCTGGCGCTGCGAGTCGTTGAAGTAGGCGGGGACGGTGATGACCGCCTCGTTGACCTTCTCGCCCAGCGACTTCGCGGCGTCGTCGGCCAGCTTGCGCAGGATCATCGCCGAGACCTCCTCGGGCGAGTACTGCTTGCCGCGGACCTCGAAGCGGATCGCGTCGCTGGGGCCGCGCACGACCTTGAACGGCACCTGCCTGGCCTCCTCGTCCACCTCGCCCCACTTGCGCCCGATGAAGCGCTTGACCGAGTAGAGCGTGTTCTGGGCGTTGAGGATCGCCTGACGCTTGGCCACCTGGCCGACCAGCCGCTGTCCGTCCTCGGTGAAGGCGACGACCGATGGCGTCGTCCGGGCACCCTCCGCGTTGGGGATCACCTCGGCCTGTCCGCCCTCCATCGTCGCGGCGACGACCGAGTTGGTCGTGCCCAGGTCGATGCCTACCGCCTTCGCCATGCCGACTCCTCAGATCGTGTCCTGCTCCTGTGGGTAGGTCCGGGCCGAGGCGGTTCAAGCGAGGCGGTTCACCAGGACCAACTCGCGCCACAGCCCGGCGTAGCGGTCGAGCTCGGCGATCGTGCGGTCCATCGTCGCGGAGGGGTCCTGCGACTCGGTGCGGAAGAGCACCTCACGCTCCCCGCGGCGCTCCTCCTGCGCCTCGCCCAGCGTGCCGCGCACGAGCGCGGGCAGCGCGAACGCGTCGGGATCGAGATGGAAGAGGTAGACGCGGACGAGCATCGCGGCGCCCGGTCAGCGCGCCGCCACCGCCGGGTGGACGTGACGCGTCCCGCCGACGTGCTCGGAGCGATCGCCGTGGACGACGTCGCCCAGCAGCGAACCCCAGCCGGTGCCGTCGAGTCCGCCGCCGATCGGGACCTCCTTGGCGGCGACCGCGGAGGACGCGGGCATGAGCGCGACCATCCGGCCGGGCCGGTTGGTGACGTACGCGTCCAGCCCGCCCGTCAGCCGGCCCAGCAGCGCGGCCGGCGCCGGGCCCGAGCGCACGCGCCAGACCGGGTGCGCGCCGTGCTCGCGGAGGGTCAGCGCGAGCACGGCGGTCGGGGTGTCGTGCAGGACGACGATGTCGCCGGGTCGCACCCGGCGGTCGACGAGTCGCTCGGCGGCGAGCGCCAGCGCGGCCAGCAGCTCCTGCTCGTCGGGCTGCAGCGGCCGCGGAACGGCGCCGCCGGCGAGCTCGGCGTCCAGGCGGCGCGCCAGCTGCCGGACGCGCTCGTCGACCGCGAGGTCCAGCTGCGTGGCACGGGCTCCGTTGACGCCGTCCAGCGTGTCGCTCAGGCGCGATGCGGCGGCCCGGCCGGGGGGCAGCGCGGCCATGCACCAGACGTCGCGCCCGGCGAGCTCGTCCTCGGCCAGGCGACGGGCGAACTCGAGGGTGCGGACCCCACGGCTCGTGCGCTCGAACCCGAAGCGATGGATCGTCAGGGTGGTCACTTCCCGTCGGCATAGGCCGCGGGCGCCGGCCGTCAAGAGGACGTGACGGAACGGCGCGCCGGCCTACCGGTCGCGCGGCACGACCAGCCCGTAGTCGCCGTCGCTGCGCAGGTACAGGACCTTGCCGCGCTCGTCCTCGGCGGCGATGAAGTACAGGAAGCGGTGGTCGAGCGCGTCCATCTCCGAGCAGGCGTCCGCCAGGGGCAGGGGCGACGAGTAGCGGCTGGGCAGCGGGACGACCGGATCGGGCTCGTCGGCCAGCGCGGAGCCGGGCGGGAACAGCAGCCCGATGCGGGCATCGTCGCGCCAGAAGACGACCACGTCCTCGCGGGTGCGCGCGTGAGGGAACAGGTAGAACACCTCGGCGTCGTCGATCAGGTCCGAGACGCCCTCCAGCGTGCCCAGCGGCCGGTCGGCGTACGTGCGGCAGGCCACGATCGCGCGCTCGCCGGGCGGCTTGCGCCGCACTTCGGGATGGATCTCCGGCCAGCGCGGCAGCCGCTCGTTGCGCGGCGCCAGGCGCGAGCCGACGATCCGGCGCAGCTGTCGGCGCAGCTGCAGCGCGGCCAGCTCGGCGGCCTCACCGGGCGAGCGGCCGAACCCGTGAGCGGCCAGCATGCGCCCGGCGACCAGCAGCGACGCGTCGGCCTCGTAGCGGTTGGTGGCGCCGGGCCGGACCGGGCGCAGCGTGAGGTGGGCGACGTCGGGCGATCGGCGGGTGTAGCGGTCCAGGCGCGCGATCTCCCGCCGCGCCGCCTCGACCTCCCGACGATCGAGCCCATCGGTGGCGTGCAGCTCGACGGTGATCATCGCCCTCTCCCATAGGCACCGCCGGCCGCGAGACAAGCGAAACGTCGCTTGACCATCGCCCCCGGCGGCCTATCGCACGAGCCATGGCCTCGCTGATCGTCTGTCCCCACTGCGGGCGCAAGAACCGCGTCGGCCCATCGGCCGAGGGCACGCCGCGCTGCGGCAACTGCCACAACCTCCTCCCGTGGGTGGTCGACGCCGACGAGCAGAGCTTCGAGGCCGAGGTCCACGCCTCCGTGCCGGTGGTCGTCGACCTGTGGGCGGAGTGGTGCGGGCCGTGCCGGATGGTCTCGCCGGTGCTCCAGGAGCTCGCGACCGAGCACGCCGGCCACCTCAAGGTGGTCAAGGTCGACGTCGACGCCAACCCCAAGCTGGCCCAGCGCTTCGACGCGATGTCGATCCCGCTCCTCGTCGTGATGCGCGACGGCGAGGAGGTCGACCGCGTCGTGGGCGCGCTTCCGCGCCGTCAGCTCGAGCAACGCCTGTCGCCGGTGCTGGAGCCGGCCGCCTGAGCGGTCATGCCGTGGCGCCGAGGTGCTCGTGGACGAGCCGCACCGCCATCGCCCCCTCCCCCACCGCCGAAGCGACGCGCTTGACCGAGGCGTGGCGGACGTCGCCGACGGCGAGCACACCCGGAAGCGATGTCTCCAGCAGCAGCGGCGGGCGGTCCCCGTCGGCCGGGCGCGCCTCGGGCCCGGTGAGGACGAAGCCGTGCCGGTCGAGGGCGACGCAGCCGTTCAGCCAGTCCGTGTACGGGTCGGCGCCGATGAAGACGAACAGCGCCGTGGCCTCCAGCTCGCGCGTGGCGCCGGTGCCACGGTCCTGCACGACGACGCCTTCGAGCCAGTCGTCGCCCTGCAGCTCGCGCACCTCGGTCCGGGTGAGGACCTCGACGTTGGGGAGCCGCTCGATGCGGTCCGCGAGATACCGCGACATGTTCTCGCCGAGATCGGCGCCGCGGATGACCAGGTGCACGACCGGGGTCAGGCCCGACAGGAAGATCGTCGCCTGGCCGGCCGAGTTGCCGCCGCCGACGACGACGACCGGACGCCCGGCGCAGAGCTCGACCTCCATCAGCGTCGCCGCGTAGTAGACGCCGTTGCCCTCGAACTCCTCCATCCGCGGGACGGGGAGCCTGCGGTAATGGGCGCCGGTGGCGATCACGACCGTGCGGGTGACGAGCTCGCCGTCGCCGCCGAGCCGGACGCGGTAGCGCGTCCCGTCAGCGCAGCGCTCCAGCCCCGTCGCCTCGACCGGCACGTCGATCGCCGCCCCGAACTTGCGCGCCTGGATGGTCGCCCGCTCGGCCAGCTCCCCACCGGAGATCCCGGCCGGGAAGCCGAGGTAGTTCTCGATCCTCGACGAGGTTCCCGCCTGCCCACCGGTGGCGATCTCGTCGATGGCGACGGTGACCAGGCCCTCCGACGCCCCGTAGACCGCCGCGGCCAGCCCCGCCGGGCCCGCCCCGACGACGACGAGGTCGTACGCGCGGGTATGGACCGCGTCCGGCGCCGACAGCCCCAGCGCCTGCGCCATCTGGGCATCGGACGGGTTGCGCAGCACCTCTCCATGCCACAGGACGACCGGCGTCTCCTGGGGCGACACGCCCAGCCGCCGCAGCATCGTCTCGGCCTGCGGATCGCGTTCCAGGTCGATCCACCGGTGCGGGAGGCGGTTGCGGGCGGCGAACTCGCGCAGCCGGCGGGTGTCCGGTGAGTGGTGCGAACCGATGATCCGCAGCCCGGCCCCCAGCCCGATCAGCCGCTCGCGGCGCAGCATGTACGCGCGCAGGATCAGGTCGCCCAGCGCCGTGTCCTGGGTGACGAGCGACCGCAGGCGGTCCACGTCGAGCTCGAGCACCTCGCCCGCCTGCGCGACGATGGCGCTGAAGAACACGCCCTGGTCGACGAGCAGGGACAGCTCGCCGACGAAGCGGCCGGGGCCGTGGACGGCGATCAGCGGCTCGTCGTCGTCCTCGGCCGGGCCGTCCGCGATCGCGACCAGCCCCTCGAGCACGACGAAGAACGGGCACTGCCGGTCGCCCTGACGCAGCAGCACCTCCCCTTCCTGCGTGGGCCGCCGCGTGCCCTGCTGCGACAGCAGCGCGATCTGCCGGGGGGTCAGCCGTGGGTAGGCGCCGTCGTGATCCGGGGTCTCCGTCAGCTGCGTCAGCTGGCGCGGCATCGCGCTCAGCCGGCCGCGGCGCGCATCTTGCCCAGCGCGTCGCGCTCGATCTGGCGGACGCGTTCGGCGCTGACCCCGAGGGTGACGCCGAGCTCGCGCAGCGTGTGCTCGTCGCCGTCGAGGCCGAAGTGCCCTCGCACGACGGTCGTCTCCCGGGCGGTGAGCGCGTGCAGCAGCCGGGGGAGCTGAGCGAGCTCCTGGTCGCGGTCCACGCGGTCGAAGGCGTCCTCGCCGTGGGGGTCGGCCAGCAGGTCGGCCAGGGTGGCCCCGCCCTCGTGGCCGCTGGACGGCTCGTGCAGCGAGCGGGCGCGGCGCTCGGCCGCGATCAGCCGCTGCACCTGGTCGCGCCGCAGCCCGGTGGCCAGCGCGAGCTCGGCGGGGGTGGGTTCGCGGCCATGGGTCTGCACGTGGGAGCGCTGAGCGGCCTTGACCCGTGCCAGCTCACGCAAGGCGCGGTCGGAGAGCACCGACGGCCACGTCAGCTCGGAGACCAGACCCTGCATCGCCTGGCGCACCCACCACGATGCGTAGGCCCAGAACGGCGTTCCCACATCGGGGTCGAAGTGACGCAGGGCCCGCAGCAGACCGACCACTCCCTCCTGCATCAGCTCCCCGTGATCCACGCCGGCGGAGTAGCGGTACATCCGCGCGACGCGTCCGATCAGGGGCATGAAGTTGATCACCAGGCGATCCCTCGCCTCCGCATCACCATCCGTCGCCGCAAGCACGAGCTCGTGCTCCCGGCTGCTGTCGAGTCGATGAAGGCTGGCCATGCATCGAGCTTGCTCATCGCTCCCGGGAGGCTCTTGCGCACTCGGCACAGGCCGGCCGATGGATTCGTGGACGCTGCACAAGAGGCGGCGTATCGTCGAAGTGGATGGTCCGCCCCGACGACGCTGGTGTCGTCGCCGTCCGACCGGGGGAGCACGCGTGCGTGCGCCTGGCCGAGACGGCGGATCGGGCGCGGGTGGCGGCGGGTTTCATGCTCGACGGGATCGCCCGCGGCAACCGGGTCGTGTACCTGTGCGACGACGACGATCCGGGCACCTTCGCTCGCGACCTGGTCCGCCGCGACCCGCGGATCGCGGCGGCTCACGCTGCGGGGCAGGTCGAGCTGCGGGTCGCGCGCGACGTCTACATGCCCGATGGCCGCTTCGACCCGGGCCGCATGATCGAGTTCGGGGCCCGCGAGCGTCGGGCCTCGCTCGACGCGGGCCATCGCGGCCTCTCGATCGCCGGCGACATGACATGGGCCGTGGACGACAGCGACGCCGTGGGTGCGCTGGTCCAGTACGAGCGAGCCCTGGACCGCACGCTCGGAGACCCGTCGATGATCAACCTGTGCCTGTACGACCCGTCGCGCTTCGAGAACGGGCTGCTCACCGAGATCGCCGCCGCGCACGCGGTCGACGTCGCCCCGGAGCTGGCGCCGATCGGCCGCCTGGGACGACTCGCCGCCGCTCGCACGAACGGCGCCCTGCGCCTGGCCGGGGACCTGGACTTCGTCTCCGCCGAGGCGCTGGCCGACGTGCTGGAGGTGCATTTCCCCGGCCCGCTGGAGGTCGACCTGGCCGGACTGCGGTTCGTCGACGTCATCGGGATGCGCGCCCTGCGCGGGCGCCGCGGCCGGCAGCTGACGATCGTCGACGCCTCGTCCGCCGTGCGGCGGCTGGTGGAGCTGCTGGCCTGGAGCGGCGATCCGGGGATCACCGTCAGCCCCGCGGTCCCGCCGCCTTGACGCGGATCCGCACCGCGGGATCGAGCAGGTAGGTCAGCGGGATCTCCTCGACCTCGACGAGCTCCAGCGCGGCCGGGTCGGCGCCCGCGTGGACGGCGCGCGCGAAGGCATCGTCGCGGGTCTCCTCCAGTGCCCGGCGGCGCTCGTCGGGCCGGTTGGCGCAGATCCGGTCGGCGCGGCCGCTGACCGGCGCGATGGCGGCGCCGATCGCGCCGGCCAGTCCGCCCTCGGATGGCCGCAGGATCTCGGCGACCCCCTCGAGCGTGTCGGGCACGAGCGCCCCGGCCCCGCCCACGACGACCAGTGGAAGCGCACCCTGCTGCGCCTTGAGGCGGTCCACGCCGTCGGCCAGCAGGTCGGTCACCTGCGCGAGCACGCTGGGGAGCCGGTCGCCCATCGCCGACACCAGCGGTCGCGCGCCGGGGACGCTGCGCCCGGCGGCGACCACGGCATCGGTCAGCGTCGGCCGGGCACCGCCGAAGACGAGACCCGGGCCGATCTCGGGCTCGATCGACACCAGCCCGTTGCGGATCGTCAGCAGCGAGTCGCCGCCGAACGGCAACCGGCGCAGCTCCGGCAGCTGGAAGTCGACGCGGACGCCGGCCATGAGCGCCCGCGCCGTCGACTCGCGCGGGGCGCCGTTGACGAGCGCGCCGATCCGGATCGCGCGCCCTCCGGCGTCGACGACGAGCCCCTCGTCCAGGCCACTGAGCCACGCTGCGCCGCGGATCGCGCTCGATGCGCCGCTGCCCAGCATCAGCATCGGGAAGCGGATCGCGTGCTCGAGCGACATCAGGGTCCCGTCGTTCTGCGTGAAGAACGGCTCCGCGGCGATCCCGCTGGTCGCGAGCGCCGCGAACAGCACCCGGGCCAGCTGCTCGGCGGCACCGGCGAGCGCGGCGTTGAGGATCGTCGCGTTCTCGCGCTCCAGCAGCCCCAGCGAGCCGAGCTCGTGGCTCATCGAGACCCGCGTCGCCGGACCCAGCACCTCGCGGGCCAGCTCCGCGGCCTCGAACTCCTGGTCATGCGCGACCGGCGCGAAGACGGCGGTGAGCGCGACCGCCTCCGCGCGATCGGCGACCGAGGTCAGGAAGCGGGCGATCGCGTCGCGGTCCAGCGGTGCCGACACCGTGCCGTCGTACTCCGCGCCGCCGCGCACGACGACGGTCCCACCGTCCACGGCCCGTCGCAGCCCGGCGGGCCACGTGGTCAGCGGCGGCAGGGCCTGCGTGACCACGCCGCCGATGCGGATGGCGGCGACGCGCTTGACCTCGCGCCGGCGCAGGGCGCCGTCGGTCACGTCGTTCGTGCTCAGCATCACCCGGCTGACGCGCTCCGGGTCGATCCCCTGGGCGATCAGGTCACGGCCGGTCGCCTCCAGCGTCGTGCGCAGGTCCGGCGTCGTGGGGAGCTTGGCGTGGGCGAGCACCTGATCGCGCGCGTCCACGACGACCCCATCGGTGTGCGTCGCCCCGACGTCGAGCCCGATGCGCAGTTCAGCTCGCGACATGCGCGTCCCGCTCGGCGGCCGGCTCGCGGGCGACGGCGTAGCCGAACGCCGCCGGTCCGGTCAGCGCCGATCCCGCCTCGGTGCTCCACAGCGCCGCGCCGCGGATGGCGATGATCGTCACACGGTGGCCGTAGCGCAGCTCCTCGGTGGCGATGGGGACGCCGGTCTCGCTCGACAGCAGCGCGATCACGTCGGGGACCGAGGCACGCACCGCGCCGTCCTCGAAGGCGACGAGGTACTCGTTCTGCATCTCCACCCGCACCTGGCGCGCGTCCTCGCGGCCGAACCCGCGGATCGTCGCCGAACCCGACGCGAAGCCGCCGTCGCTGACGCGCTCGACCGCGATCACGTGTCCGACGAGCAACACCGTCGCGCCGAGCGCGGCGGCGACGCCGGACGGCTGCGCCGTCGCTGCCTGGCCGAGCGCCAGCGCATGGGAGACCGAGCCGGCCACGGTGGCCGCCAGGACCTCCTCCGCCCGCAGGCAGTAGAGCGCGGCGGCGCAGACGCCGCCGAGCACCGCCGCGGTGCGCCGGACCAGCCGCTCGGCCGCGGCGTCGTCGTCCGCGCACACGACGATGGTGTTGTCGCGTCCGTCGGTCAGCACGACGGGGCTGGCGGCGATGGCGGCCAGGTGCATGGCGTGCTGCTCCAGCTGCGGGAACGAGCGCCCGGCTCCGTCGGCGTCGAGGAGCGGGAGCCCCATCCGCGCCGCCCACACGACCGGCAGCAGCCCGTTGACGCCGCCCACCTCCAGGCACATCAGCGCAGCGACCCGGCCCCCGTGCAGACGCTCCGTCATCGCCCGCAGCACGAGCCCCTCGTCCCCGCTGAACAGCCGCTCGCCGGCGACCGTCGGCGCGCCGACCAGCGCGCACGGCATGACCAGCGCGCGGTCGGGCAGCGCGGCGGCGTCGATCAGCTCGACCGGGCCGTTCCGCTGCACCGCGCGCAGCGCCATGAGCAGGCCGAGCTCCGTGTCTCCCCCTCCGGCGGCAAGGACGGCACAGCCCCGGGCCAGGCTCGGGAGGGAGAAGGCATCCAGGCGCGTGCGCACGAGCACCCCGGTCTACGATAACCCTGTGTCGTCGTTAGCGGCGCTGCTCGCCTCGCCGGTGCTCAGCTCGCTGCTGGGGTACGTGGTGCCCGTGCGAGACGACCCGACGGTCTCGGACGTCGCGATCATCGAGGATCTCGGCGAGCTGGGCCGCGTCACCGGCGGAGCGCTCGTCATCCTCACCCACGGCGCGTCGCACCAGGCCGGTGGCTACCGCCTCGATGTCGCGCTGCGCATGGCCGGGCGTCGTGGCGCGGCCGCGCTCGTGCTGTCGGCCGACGACGCCGGCGGCGTCACCTCCACCGCGGCCGGGATCGCCGACCGCCGCGGCATCGGCATCCTGGTGCGCCCCGCAACGACAGACCTCGGGCAGCTGGCGATGGCGGTCGGCCGCGAGCTGGCCGGCGACGCGGGCGGCGCCCTG